>JAEURX010000026.1 GCA_016788885.1 Nitrospira sp.
GAATACTCACGACCAACGCGACGCGTCGTTTGGCCGTCCACCGTTCAATGGGTTCTGGTGATTCGGATGCCATTGTCCACCTCCTCGGTCCGCTCAGGACCATGTCGTGAAGGTGGTCTCAATTGCAAGGGGAGCACGATATCTGCGCACAATTGAAATTGAGACGGGCAAAGGGCTTGGCATCGCAGAAGCCTGTCGCAAGCTGAACATCACCGAACAGACGTACTACCGGTGGAAGAAAGAGTACGGCGGCTTGCGCGTCGATCAGGCGAAACGCCTGAAGGAGTTAGATCAGGAAAATGTACGCCTGAAATGCCTGATGCGGATCTCTCCCTCGACAATAGCATCTTAAAAGACGTAGCGGTGGGAAGCTTCTAAGCCCGGCCCGACGCCGAGAAGCAGTCTGCCGGGTGCAGGCGGCGCTGACGGCTAGTCCTTTTCTTCTTCTTGAGTAGCTATCCCCACCAATTCCCAAACTCGTGTCGATAGCCGTTTTTCCCTCGCCGAGCCATCAATGGCAAACCGTGATGATTGGTCCAGTCGGATTTCCGGCAATGGATTCAGCAAATCTCACGGGAGAAATGATCTTGCGCAAACTGCGACATCTCATGCCCGCTCCACACTATCTGCTTCTGGGTTGGCTACTCATCAATCAGACCGGCTGCCTCACAGTCACCGATCGAGTGATCCCTGGTACCACCCTCCGGCAGGAAGCCGCCGTTTCGCAGCAGGGACCACCAGAAGCGCACATGTTGATCCATCCTGAACATCAAGGGTGGACCATCACTCTCACTCAACCCATTACTCGTCATGTCGAAGTTATTCGGTCAGAACGGAAGGAGCAGCATTCGTATTATCCCAATCCCTTTGCAGTTCCCGCCGGCGTGTTCGCCTGCCCGTCGTCAGCGTGGGGTTGGTTTTGGAATGCCGTTGCCACCGTCCCAGATGCAGCGCGACAACTTGAACAACGAAAGGCGCTGCTGGATTTCACGTTCACGAGTTGCTTGATGGCCTTGTCGATTGTCCGTACGGACCGACAACTGACTGACGTCGAGACGGTCGTCGAGCGCAAGCTGGAGCCTGATTCGCGACCTTTCAGCGAAGGGCGTGTCACTCTGTCGTGGCAAGGGACACGTGACGTCACCGTGCCCTACCCCATCAATGCAGACGGACGAACGATCGTTCGCTTAAGCCATCTCGCGACTGCAGTACGCCAGCAAGGACTCCCGATCACAACCGTCCCGGGTGGTCGCCTCGAACTGATCGCTTGGCATGGAGCACAGGTCCTCCGTCGATGGACGATTGAGGTAACAGCCGACCAACTGGAGGCCGCAGTTCGACTAGAGACGCCCATCATGGCTTCACGCAGCCGATGGCCACGCGCATTGGCTTTCAAGATCGTGAACGAAGCCCTTCCGCCCAATCTTCCCGATCCTCTCAAGACCCTACAAGGGCTGCTCGTCCAGCAGGGGCTGACCGTTGTGGCGTCGGATATTCAGCAGATGCTCGTCCGGCAGGAACTCGCACAGAATCTCAGTGGCCTTGTTGAAGATGACCTGGCGATGGGACCGGGTCACTGGCGAGCGGCGACCGTGCTGGTCTTGCTCAATGGGTACCAGGGAGCCGACCGCTCTGGCGTGAGCCTGTCTTGTCTCAACATCCAGACGCGTGAACTCTTGGCGCGGATCGACGTGACCGCCGGGCCGGAAGGACTGTCGGGCGCTCTGGACGTCCTTGCCGCACGTTTTCAGGACTTGCTTCGTCACCTACCCGCTCCGACAGCTTCCTCAGGCCGATAGCTCCTCTCTGACCGGCAGAACGGGCCAACTTCGGATCGTTGGTCATCGTTCATCTTTTCAGAGGAGGTTGTCATGGATGCACATCTGAGTTTTGACCCGACCAATACCCCACCCGTGGCCGATCTCAACGCCGTCTCTGTGACCGGGATGCTGGTCCAGGAGCCGGAGTTTATGGTCGGAGCCGCCGGCGAACTCGTCGCGATCGTCGTGCTTGCCGTCGAAGGCAGGGATCAAGCGAGCGCCTGGGGCACCACGATTCGCCAGACCTATTTCATTCACGCCTGGAGCGTCGGTCCCGTCGCGGAGTGGTTGGCCACGATGCCCGCAGGAACGCGCGTCCGCATTTTGGGGTCGCTGGACTATCTCTATCGCAGCGATGCCCCGACCGTGGCAGAACGAGTTGTCCTCTCGATCCGCATTGACGAACTCGCATTACACGCGTGAGCCAACGGTCTGTTTCGGTTCCGCAACACTAGCATGCTCGAGCCACGGAAGGCTTGAGCTCCCTCAAGACTTATTGAACCCGATATCTGGAGGTATTTGATGACGATGTATCCGCCGTTTGACGCGTTGCGTGCTTGCATCCGTGAAGCTCGCGCCCACGGACAATTCGAGACTTCACCGGCCCTCGCGAAACCGCGTTTTCATGTGATGGCTGAGACGATACTCGGGCCGATGGTCCGCCATGCGGCCCACGTCCTCTGGCTGGAAGGCGTGCCAGCCTCGGCAATGATTGAGTTGGATGCGGATCCGCCGCATGTCGCAATCTGCATGGATGACTATGCTATGGGCATCTATTTTTGGCCCTCCTCTGATCCTGACGCTGTTCAGTGGGCGATTCAGACCTCTGGAGAATATGGCCAGATCCACACCGTGGCGTACCATGCCCTGCCTCCCTCCAGACTGGCATCACTCCTCGAACGGTCCATCGAAGAGCTCTTCCTTCGGTCTGTGAAGGGACAACAGTCGTCCACAGGCGAGCAAAACAGCCTGCGAGCCATCTAAGTACGCATCAGTAAATGGAAAAATGCAGTAGCGGGATGGAGGCTGTCGTAGAGCCATGAGACAAGGTCGGAGCGTACAGGGAAGCAATGTCAACATGGGATCTGCACCCACGAAGGTGCGGAAAATCTCTGCCGTTCCGAGAGGCTTTCCCGCTCTGATACAATGCCTCCGGTTGTACGTCGCGGCGCACCCAGAGAAATTTCGACGGCAAACCCGTCGAGAGGGCCAACGCCGTGTCTGCACCGTCACGGTATGTGAGGATGGAAAGAGGTCATCATGAGAATTGCGTTTTACGGTCGGTATAGTTCCGACAACCAGCGAGAAGCATCGATCGAAGACCAGCGGCGTGTTGTTGAACGCTGGGCGGAACGTCATGGGCACAGCATCGTCGTGGAGTTTTCCGATGCGGCCGTGTCCGGTGCCAGCACACGAACACGCGATGGGCTCCAAGCCGCCTTGGGTGCCGCCCTTTCCGTACCGCCCGTCTTTGAAGCTCTCGCCGTCGATCAGCTTTCCCGACTGTCACGAGACGTGGGGGATACCGATGCACTCATTAAGCGGCTGAAGTTTGCGGGTGTCCGAGTGCTGGCCGTTTCAGACGGGATCGACACCGGTGAAGAGACGACAAAAATCAGCGTGACCGTAAAGAGCTTGGTCAATGAGCTCTACCTGGATGATCTACGGAAGACGACCAAGCGCGGGCTTGACGGTCAGTTCTTGAAAGGCCTTTCGACCGGTGGACGGACCTTCGGGTATCGATCTGAGCCCGTGTATGACGGGTCTGGAAAAACGGATCCGCGTGGGCAGCCGCTCCCTGTCGGATATCGCCTGGCCATCGAGCCAACGGAAGCAGCCATAATTAGGGATATCTTTACACGATTTCGAGACGGACAAGGCGAGAAGGCCATCGCGAAGAAGTTAAACGCCCAAATCACCGGCAAAGTGTGGCGGCCGAATACCATCTATCTGATGTTGCAGAATTGTAAGTATCAGGGGCTGTTCTACTTCAATCGGCGCGAGTGGCGGAAGCATCCAGAAACTGGTCGGCGTGTGTGCCGATTGCGCCCTCGCGAGCAATGGGAGAAACGAGAAATTGAAGACCTTCGGATCGTAGATCAAGATCTTTGGCAAGCTGTTCAGACACGACTTGTCTCGCGAGAAAAACTGTTCACACATGCTCGTCAGCGGACGACTCACCTGCTCTCTGGTCTTCTGGTTTGTGATGAGTGCGAAGGTCGGTTAGGAATTGCTGCCAAGGATTACTATGCCTGTCGTAACCATGCTCTGTTGGGTACATGCCAGAATGATATGAGGATACATAGAGAAACAATCGAAGAGATCATCGTTCGTGAATTTTCCAAGCATTTGCCCCAATACATTGAGCTGCTTCGGGAAGCGGCAAGTCAAATGAAGTCCAAACAGGCCAATGATCGTAAGGAGACGCGTGCTCAACTGGACACCTTGCGAAAGGAAGCCGAGACGATCATGGGCGCCATTGGCCAAGGTCGCCTCCAAGGCAGAGCTCTTGATGAGGCACTTGCCACTTACCAGCGTCTGTGGAGCCGTGCAGAGACATTGGAAAGTGAACAGGTTTTGAAAAATGAACAAGAGGACGTCGAAGTGACGACGTACGATCCGAAAGCGATCAAGGCGTTTGTCGACGATCTGCCCACTGCATTACGGACAGATGTGAGGGTAGGACGTGAATTCCTGAACGAGACGCTCAAGAGCGTCAGGGTTGCCAAGATCGGCAACGGGCGGCCCAATTGCCCGGTCTGTAAGAAGTCCTTTCCAAAACTGACCGTCCAGCACCTCCGCAAACACGGTTTAACCTTCAAAGAGGCCTATAGGCGCTATCCTGAGGTCGGATTTACAAAAAAGGCCCGGTTGAGCATTCAACCGAGCCCAGAGGGAATTGCGAACACTGGGGAGGAGTACGGTTTGGTGGTTGCGGGGGCCGGATTTGAACCGACGACCTTTGGGTTATGAGCCCAACGAGCTACCAGGCTGCTCCACCCCGCGACCGGATACTAACAGGCAGGTGAAACGAGAGTCAAGAAAGGCTCAGCGAGAATTGCATTCGCTGGGGGAGAATGATAAAGCGTGGGCATGCGCATTGTATTCATGGGAACACCAGACTTTGCCGTGCCGTCCTTGGAGGCGTTGATCAAGTCGGGTGACGAAGTCGTTGGTGTCGTTACCCAGCCGGATCGGCCGAAGGGCCGTGGGCAGGAGGTGATTTCATCCCCGGTGAAAGTCGTCTGCCAGCGTGAGGGCATCCCTGTGTTACAGCCCCTCAAGATGAAGGATCCCGCGTTTCTGGACGCATTGCGCCAGTGGGCTCCGGATGTGATCGCGGTCACTGCCTTCGGTCGGATTTTGCCGCCGGTGATACTGACGCTTCCGCCGCATGGCTGTATCAACGTGCATGGGTCGTTGCTGCCAAAGTATCGCGGGGCGGGTCCCGTTCAATGGGCCATCATTCGAGGGGAGCGGGAAACCGGCATCACGACGATGTTCATGGCCGAGGGCATGGATACCGGCGACATGTTGTTGCGTGAAACGGTGGAAATTCGTCCGGATGACACGGCGGGTACGCTGGCTCCTCGACTGGCCGAGGTGGGAGGGCGGTTGCTGGTCGAGACCCTGCGCCGGCTGAAGGCGGGCACGCTGGTTCCTCAGCCGCAAGACGATACGCAGGCTACGCTGGCACCGTTGCTCAAAAAGGAAGATGGATCAATCGACTGGACGATGACGGCCGTCGATATTGCCAATCGCGCGCGTGGGTTGTCTCCCTGGCCTGGGGCCTATACCTTTGTGAACGGCGAGCGGTGGACTTTGTGGCGTGTTCAGGCCAGCGACGAGTCGAGCGGCGCCGCTCCGGGGACCGTGACGAAGGTGGGCAAAGACCGGGTTGAGGTCGCCACCGGTCGCGGGACGATTCACATCATGGACATTCAACCTTCCAACAGTCGGCGTATGACGATGGCGCAGTATCTGGCCGGACATCGGTTCGCAGAGGGCCTCCGCCTCCAAGCTGTCCCGCCGCCGGCGGAGTGACTCTCGTACCCGCTCCCTGCTGACCATCTTCCAGCTGCGATCGAAGGTCTCAATCCGTTCACACCATGGTGTCTGACCCGCAACCACTCCAATCGGTTAATGCCGCGTCTGCGGGGCGTCGTGCCGCCATGAACGCGTTGCTGGCGATCGAGAAGGCCGGGCTGTTGAGCGACGACCTGTTCGATGACGTCTCTGCCGCTGCCTCGTTGGATCAGCGTGACCGGGGTTTCATGGTCGAACTGGTGCGTGGCGTCTTGCGGTATCGGGCGACGCTCGATTGGCGGTTGGGGCTGCTCTCGGATCGACGAATTGCGAAACTGCCCACGCTGGTGCAGATGGTGTTGCGCCTGGGGGCGTATCAAGTGTTGTATCTCGATCGCGTGCCGGACGCAGCCGCCGTCAACGAATCAGTCCGCTTGATCAAGCAACAGAGCCGTCGCCTTGGGCGCGATTGGAGTGGGTTTGTGAATGCGGTGCTCAGGGCTCTGCTCCGATCGCCTGAACCCACCTGGCCGGAGGTCGCGCAGGACCCGGCGTTCGCCCTCAGTGTCCGATATTCCTGTCCGGGCTGGTTGGCTGAACGATGGTGTCGTGACTGGGGCGTCGCACGGGCCGAGGCGCTGTGCCGCGCGACGGTCGAGCTGCCCCCACTGACCCTTCGTGTGAATACCCTGAAAACCTCTCGGACTGCGTTGTTGGCGGAACTGGCTGCGGCGAATGTCGATGCCAGCCCGACGATGATCAGCGAAGTGGGCATTCAACTGGCGCACCCCACCTCCGTGACCGATCTCCCCGGATTCGCCGCGGGCCATTTTTATGTCGAAGATGAAGCGGGTCAACTCATTCCGCCGCTCTTGGACGCACAGCCTGGGCAGCGGGTACTCGATGCCTGTGCGGCGCCGGGGGGAAAGACGACGCAGGTGGCGGCGCTGATGCACAATCGAGGCACTATCGTCGCGGTAGATCGGCTGGCCTCACGACTGCAGCTGGTCACGGAGAACTGTCGGCGCCTCGGTGTGAATACGGTCATGCCACTGGTGGGGGATCTGCGTGCGTTGATTCAAGGCGTGACGCAATCGGGAGCGGGGAGGTCGGCTGGTGCGATGTCCGAGTCGGCGCTCTCCCGGCCGTTTGACCGCATTCTGCTCGATGCACCCTGCAGCGGACTGGGAGTGTTACGGCGTCATCCTGACGGCAAATGGTACAAAACGCCGAATGACATTACGCAGCATCGACTGTTGCAGCGGGAGTTGCTTGCCGAGACGAGTCGTCTCTTGCGGCCTGGAGGGGTGTTGGTCTATAGTACCTGCTCGATTGAGCCTGAGGAAACCGAATCGATTATCGACGAGTTTTGTCAGTCTCATCGCGAGTTTCAGCGTGAGTCGATCGCGCCTTGGTTGCCCCCAGCCGGTCTGCCGTTCGTGACCCCTCGAGGGGACCTATCTACGATGGCGAACATGAACAGGATGGATGCGTTTTTTGCCGCTCGCGTGCGGAGGAGCGAATGATGGTCGGTCGGACCGTACGTATTGCCCCCTCTATTCTCTCGGCTGATTTTGCCCGTTTGGCCGAGGAGGTCTCGCGGGTGGAGAAGGCAGGGGCCGACTGGCTCCACATCGATGTGATGGACGGCCACTTTGTGCCAAACCTGACCGTCGGGCCTCCCATTGTGGACGCGCTGCGAAAAGTGACGACCCTGCCTTTGGACGTGCATCTCATGATGACAAATCCGGATGCGTTCATCGCCGAATTCGCCGAGGCAGGGGCGGACTATCTCACGGTTCATGTCGAGGCGTGCCCTCACCTGCATCGTACGGTCCAATCGATCAAGGAGCGGGGGGTGAAGGCCGGCGTCACGTTGAATCCCGCCACACCTGCCGTAGCCCTGTCGGAAATCGTTCGTGATGCCGATCTGATCCTCATCATGTCCGTGAATCCCGGCTTTGGCGGACAAAAGTTTATTCCGTCGTCGCTTGAGAAAATTGCCGAGGTGCGCACGTTGATCGACCGCACCCGTAGTCACGCACTCCTGGAGGTTGATGGCGGCATCAAGCCGGACAATGCCGACGCGATTCTTTCGGCAGGGGCAGACGTGTTGGTGGCGGGTTCCGCCGTATTTTCCGGTGGCGATTATGCGGCCGCCATTACGGCGTTGAGGGCCGGCCACGAACCTGCCGCTCGCACCACGAGGATTGCTGCTGCCCGATGACCGAAGCGGCGCGAGGCCGCACTCCTATTCATGGATAATCTTCATCCCCTTGAAAGCAAAGTGCTGCTGGCCTTAGCCCCGCAGCAGAGTTCCCCTCCGACACTTGATCAGCTTGCCTCGTCTACCGGGTTGGAGCCGTCTCAGTTGAGCATGGCGGTGGAATGGCTCTTGGCGAAATCGCTGATTGCCGTGCATGCCGAAACGGTGGCGCACATCGCCTCGCTGACTCCGACCGGGGACGCATTTTTCGAGCAGTCTGCGCCGATCGAGCGTGTCCTCTCGTCGGCTCGAGAGGCTGGGCAGATCGGGAAGCGCCTGACGATTCAGGATATTCAATCGAAGGAACAACTTGAGCCGTCCGATGTGAGCAAGGCGGTCGGGACCCTCAAGAAAGAAGGCGCGATTCTCATCGTGCAGGGCGGGTGCATCGAAAGTACCGGTCGCAACAGCCCCACCGCGGAAGCCATACGAACCCTGCTGCAAGAATTGCGAGGTGGGCCACGGGATTTGGATTCATTTGTCGAGCCGCTTAAGGCTGTGCTTCAGCAGCATGCAGTCAAGCGCGGCAATGCCCGCGAGCCCTTCCGTGTCGACGAGCGCGTGACGCGCTCGTTTGTCCTGACCGCTGCCGGGGAGGAGGTCGCCGAGCAGTTGTCTCGAGACGGCGTGGCGGAGGAAGTCTCGCAGTTGACGCCGGAACTCCTCAAGGAAGGTGCCTGGCGGACGAAGCGGTTCCGGAAGTATACGATCAGTTTGCGGGCCCCGCGGATTGCGGCAGGCAAACGACATCCATATCGGGAGTTTCTGGACCTGGTCAAGCTCAAGCTGGTCAGTATGGGTTTCCAAGAAATGCGCGGGACGCTCGTGGAGACCGAGTTTTGGAACATGGACGCGTTGTTCATGCCCCAATTCCATCCGGCTCGCGACATTCATGATGTGTATTTTGTGAAGAACCCCACGCATGCCCGTGGCATCGCCGAGCCGTATCTGACGAACGTGACACAGGTTCATGAAAAGGGGACAGGGGCGGGATCCACCGGTTGGGGGTATCAGTTCAATGCGGAACGAGCCAAGCGATTGGTGCTCCGCAGTCAGGGAACCGCGGTATCCGCGCGCAGGCTGGCAGCTACTCCTTCAGTGCCCGGAAAATATTTCTCCATCGCCCGCTGCTTTCGCTACGATCAGGTCGATGCCACCCATGCCACGGACTTTTTTCAGGTGGAAGGGATCGTGCTGGGGTCGGATATCAATTTCCGCACGCTACTCGGCCTGCTGAACCTGTTTGCGCGGGAAGTGGCACAAGCCAAGGAAGTGAAATTCCTCCCCGCCTATTTCCCCTTCACGGAGCCTTCGGTGGAAATGCATGTGCGCCATCCGAAGCTGGGCTGGATGGAGCTCGGCGGGGCGGGACTGTTCCGCCCCGAAGTCACGACACCGCTCGGTGTATCGGTGCCGGTGATTGCCTGGGGTCTCGGGTTGGATCGCATGGCGATGGTGGCGTTGGGCATCCATGACATTCGTGACCTGTTTTCTGCGGATTTGGAGTTCATTCGCACCATGCGGGGAAGTTTTTAGGACGACGACATCATGCCCACTATTTCCCTACAGCGAGACGATCTGGAAGCCCTGATCGCAGGGCCGGATGAAACCCCATCGCGTATTCCGCTCGATCAGCTTGAGCAGTGGCTGATGTTAGTGAAGGGCGAGTTGAAGGGGCACAACAGTGAAACGGGTGAGCTGCGGATCGAACTGCAGGACAGCAACCGGCCGGATTTGTGGTGCTGCGAAGGGATCGCCCGGCAAATCCGTATCAAGCAACGGGGCGCGTCCATTTCTTATCCCTTCTTCAAAAAACAACAACGCGTGGCGAGGAAAGTGCTCGTCGCGCCAGGGTTGGATCGGATTCGCCCCTACGTGGCGGCATGCACGGCAGTTGGGTATCGCGTGACGGCTTCCGGGCTCACACAGTTAATCCAGACCCAGGAAAAGCTGGCGGATATCTTTGGGCGTAAACGGCGGACGGTCTCCATTGGTTTGTATCGGCTGGCGCCCATCGTGTTTCCCGTGTCCTATGATTTGGTGAAGCCGGACGAAGTGCGGTTTACGCCATTGGGTATGGAAACGGTGATGACCCTGCGCGAAATCCTCATGGTGCATCCCAAGGGCGTGGAGTATGGCGGCATTCTCGGTGGTCACGACCAGCTTCCTGTGTTGCGTGATGCGAAGGGGCAGGTGCTCTCCTTCCCACCGATCATTAACAGCCGGGAAATCGGAGAGGTTCAGATCGGTGACGACCAGTTGTTTGTCGAAGTGACCGGTACCGATTTGCCCATGGTAGCGCTGACCCTGAATATTTTTGCCGCCAACCTTGCCGATCGAGGGGCGGTGATTGCCCCGGTTGAAATTCAGTCCCCGGTAAAAACTGCATTCGGGCGTCGTTGGAGCACCCCGATTGATTTCGGCGCGCCGCGGACGATTCCGCTGAAGGCCATCGAAACCGCTCTGGGTGAGCCGCTGGGCGGTCGAGAAGTCACGACGGCGTTGAAATCGTATGGATACACGGTAAAAGCCGCCGGCCAGAAGGTGGCCGTGCAGTTGCCTCCGTACCGTAACGATTTGTTGCACACGGTGGACGTTGTGGAAGATGTGGCGATCAGCCAGGGCTATGCCAGGTTCGCGCCGGTGATGCCGTCGCAGTTCACCGTCGGCGGACTCTCACGTCTCGAGCAAATGGCTGACCGGGTCCGGCATCTCATGGTGGGCATGGAGTTTCAGGAGATCATCTCCAACATCATGGGATCGCACCAGGATTTTTGCACGCGCATGCGATTGGACGGCACCGAGTGGGCGCAGGTGGTGGAGGTGGACAACGTCATGTCCCTCAGCTATTCCTGCTTGCGTCAGTGGATCACGCCGTCATTGTTGCAGGTGGAGACGAATTCGAGCCGCGCGTTTTATCCGCATCGCATGTTTGAAGTAGGAGAAGTGGCGGTTCCGGATGCGAGCGCCGATATCGGATCCCGCACGGTGACGAAGCTGGGCGCCGTGATCGCGCATGCCGGCGCCCACTTTTCGGAAATTCACTCCTGCCTGGATCTGTTGCTGTACTATCTGGACCAACCCTTTGCCTTGGAGCCGGTGCCTCACCCTTCGTTCCTCGATGGACGAGCAGGAGCCATCGTCGCGGGTGGACGCGTCATCGGGCTGCTCGGGGAGTTGCACCCGGAGGTGCTGGAGCAGTGGCAGATCGGTGTGCCGGCAGTGGCGCTGGAGTTGGAGATCGATCGGCTGCTTGAGGAAGGATGACGGGAAAGCCGCTGGAGCAAGACTTTCCCGTCACAGATGCTGATACGTTTCGCTTAGCTCGCGGCGGTCGCGAGCTGCTGCTTGGCCACCCCGACGAGTTTCTCAAATCCCGCCATATCCCGGATCGCCATATCGGAGAGCACTTTCCGATCCAGGAGAATATTCGCCTTCTTCAGGGCATTCATGAAACGGCCGTACGCGATGCCATGCATACGGGTCGCGGCGCTGATGCGCGCGATCCACAGTTGGCGGAAGTCGCGTTTCCGCTGCTTCCGTCCTGAGTAGGCGTATGCCTGGCCCTTATCGACGGACTCCGTTGCGCTTCGGAACAAGCGGCTCTTCGCACCATACTGACCTTTCGCCAGTTTCAGGCGCTTCTTTCGCCGCTGTCTGGTTTTCGGACCACCTTTTGTACGAGGCATGGGGAACGACTCCTTTCAGATCCTGTTCACGGCACTATCGTGATTACTGTGGGAGCAATCGGTTCAGCGCGGGAGTTGAAGTGGAAGCAACTTCCACGGCTCCCTTCAGCCGCCGTTTGCGATCGCGCGCCTTCCCGGTCAACAAATGCCGTCCTCCGGCCTTGCGGCGAACTAGCTTGCCCGTTCCCGTGCGTTTAAAGCGCTTTTTGGCGCCGCTGTGCGTTTTCGTTTTCAACTTCATGGTCTCTTTCCTTCCTTGTGTGCGTCGGGCACACTACTTGGGAGCCAGGATCATGATCAGGCTCCGCCCTTCCATCCTCGGCGCGAACTCGACAGTTCCCACCTCCGTACATTGTTGAATTACGCTGGTCATCATGGTGCGGCCCATTTCCTGATTGGCCATTTCACGACCACGATACGTCAGCGTCACCTTGGTCTTGTTGCCGTCAGTCAAGAACTCCTTGATCTGGCGGATCTTGATCTCAAGATCGTGCTTGTCCGTACGGGGACGTAGCTTGATCTCCTTCACCTGCGTGGACTTCTGGTGTCGACGGCTCTGGTGATCCTTTTTGCTGAGCTCAAACTTGTACTTCCCATAGTCCATGATGCGGCAAACCGGCGGCTGGGAAGTCGGGGCCACCTCGACGAGGTCGTACCCACCTTCCTGTGCCTTATTGTATGCCTCTACGGTCGGCAGGATGCCCAATTGCTCGCCGTCAGGACCGATGACTCGAACTTCCCGAATCCTGATTTCCCGGTTTACGCGTAATTTAGGGACGATAGGTCACCTCGTTTGTGAGTGGGTTGCTGTGCCGCGTAATGTGTGATTTGTGTCCGTGCGAATGAGCTCCAAGAACTGTTCGATCGGCATGCTCCCATGGTTGGTGCCGCTGCGTCCGCGGACCGCAACCATGCCGCTTTGCACTTCCTTGTCGCCCACCACAAGCATGTACGGAATTTTGAGCTTCTCCGCTTCGCGGATCTTAAAACCGATTTTCTCGTTCCGGAGATCGGCCTCGACTCTGAACCCATGGCTCTTGAGGGTTGAGACGATCTTGGCGGCGAACTCCTGCTGGTTATCGGTGATGGTAAGCACCGCAGCCTGCACGGGAGCCAGCCACGTGGGAAACGCGCCGGCAAAGTGCTCGATCAGGATTCCGAAGAAGCGTTCGATGGAACCCATGAGCGCCCGGTGAATCATGATCGGTTGATGGTGCTTGCCGTCCTCGCCGGTATAGGCGAGTTTAAACCGTTCCGGATTGTTGAAGTCGACCTGCACGGTGGAACATTGCCAGGACCGGCCGAGCACATCCTTGATCTTGATGTCGATCTTAGGGCCGTAGAAGACGCCTTCGCCGGGATCCACCTGATAGGCCACGTTGCGGCTCTTGAGTGCTGCCTCCAGGGCATTGGTGGCGACGGCCCAGTTTTCATCGGAGCCGACGGATTTCTCGGGACGCGTGGAGAGATAAATCTCGAATTCGTGAAAACCGAAGGTTCCGAGGACGAAAAACGTGAAGTCGAGCACACGACTGACTTCGGCTTCGATCTGATCGGGTCGGCAGAATAAATGTGCGTCATCCTGAGTAAAGCCACGGACGCGCAGCAGACCGTGCAGCACGCCGGTTCGTTCATAACGATAGACGGTGCCCAATTCTCCATAGCGGATCGGCAAGTCTCGGTAGCTCCGCAAGTGAGACTTGTAGATCATGATGTGGAAAGGGCAGTTCATCGGCTTGAGCTGGTACTCGCTGCCCTCCAGCTTCATGGAGGCGAACATGTTTTCGCGGTAGTAATCCACGTGGCCGCTGGTCTTCCACAGATCCAGCCTGGCGACGTGAGGCGAATAGACCAAGTCGTAGCCGTCTTTGATGTGCTGTTCACGCCAGAAATTCTCGATGAGCAGGCGGATCAGCGAGCCCTTGGGGTGCCAGAGCACTAAGCCGGGACCGATTTCGTCTTGAATCGTGATCAGATCAAGTTCTTTCCCGAGCTTTCGATGGTCGCGACGTTTGATTTCCTCAAGTTTCGCGAGATGCGCATCGAGTTCCTTCTTGGTCGGGAAGGAGGTCCCATAGATTCGCTGCAACATCGGGTTGCGTTCGTCTCCGCGCCAGTAGGCCCCTCCGGTGGAGAGCAGTTTGAAGGCCCCGACATGACCGGTGGTCGGAAGGTGCGGTCCGCGGCAGAGGTCGACGAACTCACCCTGCTGATAGAGGGAGATGGGAGAGGCGCTGTCGAAGCTGTTGATCAATTCGACTTTATAGCCTTCTCCGCGGTCTTGAAAAAACTTGACCGCCTCTTCTTTGGACAGTTCGCTTCGGCTGACAGTCAGGCCCCGTTTGGTGATCTCAATGGCGCGCGCTTCGATCTTTTCCAGATCTTCCGGCGTGAATGGGCGGTCGAAGGCGAAATCATAGTAGAACCCGTCTTCGAGCGCCGGGCCGATGGTGAGCTGGGCCGACGGAAACACTTCCTTCACGGCTTGCGCCATGATGTGAGTGCTGCTGTGACGATAGACTTCGCGTCCTTCGGCTGACTCGAAGGTCAGGGGTTCAACGGTCGCGTCCTGCTCCAATGGATAAAATAAATCCACCGGCATTCCGTTGACCTTGGCTGCCAAGATCTTCTGGTCGAGGCGCTTGCCCTCCGGAGTCAGTGCCTCACGAACAGGGCATCCTGCTGGTACTTGTTTTCGAGTTCCGTCAGGAAGGGTAATCTGAATGAACTGTGAGGCCACTCCGGTCAATCCTGCCAAAAAAATACAGCATCGTGCCGACCGCCCTGCTCCAGGCAGTCGGATCACACACGCGTTGCATCAACGATAAATGGTAGGCGCGGACGGTCTTGAACCGTCGACCTCTACCGTGTCAAGGTAGCGCTCTCCCCCTGAGCTACGCGCCTATCGATCGGCGATGCTAATACAGCCTTGCCAAAGGTGTCAAGGAAACGCCTGAGTAAAACCGGCTTTTCTCCGTGGTCTGGTCGCAGGACCGCCGTGTTTCCCGTGCGCCTCTTTCTCTCAACCGTCGGCGGCGGGTTACTTGACTGCAGCCTTGAGTTCCTTGCCTGCTGAAAATTTCGGAATGCGGGCTGCGGGGATTTTGAGGGCTTCGCCGGTCCGCGGATTGCGGCCCATCCTGGCCTTCCGCTTCGAAATGGTAAAGGTGCCGAAATTGACCAACGTCACGCGCTTTCCCTTCTTGAGTGACGTGGTGACGGCTCCGGTGAAGGCTTCAAGTGCGACGGTCGCGGCGACCTTGGTGATTCCTGCGCTGCTGGCCATTTTCGCGATCAACTCTTCCTTGGTCATTGCATGCCTCCGTGAGTGGTTGGCGACCTGTGGACGTGATGAACGGACTGACGGGTCTGAGTTCCGAGTGAGGTGCTGACGGTACGAACCTAATTCGCCCTGGCTCGCTTGACCGGGATATCCAGATCGAGAATTTTCTTTCTCAACGTGTTGCGGTTTAGCCCGAGCAGCTCGGCGGCTTGAATTTGGTTGCCCTTGGTCTCTCGTAGGGTCAGGAGTATCAGTGGGCGCTCGACCGCGGCGATGAGCATCGGATGAAGATTTTTCCCTGAGCCGTTCCGCATGCCTTTGACGAAATCTCCCACCTTGTGCTCCAGATAGGTGTCCAAGCATAAGGGCTGGCTCTTGCCATTGGGCAAGGAGGCTTCTGCCTTTGCTGGTTTTCCTACCTGCAGGGAGTTCGCGGCGCGCTTCAGTACGGTTCGAGATCCGACGATCAGCAGTGTGTGTGCCGGATCGATCCCAGCCAGAAGTTTGGACATGTCCGGAGAGGTGGTCGTCTTGGATTCCACGATCACGGCGTCGTATCCACGTTTGGCGAAGTCTTTCGGCAGCGCAAATCCTTCTCGGCCGATTGTGATGGATTGATCGCCGAACAGATCGTTGTAGTGTGCCTGGACCTCGCTGTCCGAGCTGAACAGCAGAATGTTGAATGATGATGAACGCAGCGTCATGAACGGTACCGAGGAAGAAGAGGGCGGGATTATTGCGCAGGCCCTACATGATGTCAATCACGAAAAATACGTTGAAAACGTGTAAGGACAGGCCATACGGGCGATGTCCGATCATGTTGTATGACCGTGTAAGTGTGCCTTGCTCCGGGGCTTCCTTCGGATCGTGGTAGGTCCGCCGAAGAAGGTTAGGTGTCTGCTGACGCGAAAGGGAAATGTGCCGTAATCGAGGAGTGAGTTGTGCAAACGGTTTGAGGATGAGCTGTGAAGTGGGCGCGCTGCGCTTGACAGCGCGGGCGCGTGGCAGGTATAGAGATGCATGAATCCCCATCGGAATAGTCGCAAATGAAAGTGAGCCTTCGAGCCACCTACGGGATCATTGCTGCCGTAGACCTTGCGCTCCACGATGCCGAGCAGCCGGTGTGTGCGAAGTCCATTGCCAAGCGCCAGGCAATTCCGGCTCGGTTCCTCGAGCAGGTGTTGCATGCGATGAAGAAAGCCGGGGTGGTGACGAGCCAACGCGGGGCTCAGGGGGGCTACGTGTTAAGCCGGAAGCCGTCCGAGTTGTCCGTTGCGGACATTCTTGATGCACTGGAAGGTCCGCTGTTGTCGGGAAATGGGGATGCGGGGTCCAAAAGCGCCCCCTCTCGAGCCGCGAAGCAAGAGGCCCTGCTGGCGCACATTTGGGATCGCGTGAAACGAGCGGAACTGAGTGTGTTATCGGAAGTGACCGTCGAAGAATTGGCCAAGCGGCAACGCGCCCTCGAGGCCCAGCATACACTGATGTATCACATTTGAATCATGCCCAGTCATGTGGAGTGACATGACAATCCAACAGACGAGGTCGTTATGACAAGTTCTCATACAGTGGCGCTCCGTCCTGCCATCAAAACAGAGCCTATTCCTCCTCATATCGTGGAGGAGATTGAGACATTCGAAGCCGAGGCGCATCGTGTCCTCGCAGGGGACCTCTCCACGGATATTTTCAAACCGTTCCGGCTGCAGTACGGCATTTACGGTCAGCGCCAGCCGGGCGTCCAGATGTTCCGCATCAAAATTCCGTTCGGTGGCCTGACGGCCAATCAAGTGCGGCGGGTTGCCGAGTTGACCGACCAATTTGCCACCGGTGTGGGCCACGTGACCACGCGGCAGGATATCCAGTTGCATTTTGTGGAACTCACGCACGTGTCCGAAATGATGCGATTGCTGGCTGCCGTGGGGCTCACGACGCGCGAGGCCTGTGCCAATACGGTCCGGAATGTCACTGCGTGTCACCTGGCCGGGGTTTGCCAGGGAGAGGTATTCGATGTGACGCCGTATGCAAAGACGGTGGCCTATCATCTGTTGCGTAATCCGCTGAACCAGAGTATGCCGCGGAAATTCAAGATTGCGCTCTCCGGCTGTCGCCAGGATTGTGCGTTGACCCCCATTCACGACATCGGCCTGCTGGCTGCCAAACGGGCGGACGGCACGCTCGGCTTTCGAATGGTGGTGGGCGGAGGACTGGGTTCGACCCCGCGGATGGCCCAGGTGCTCAGAGAGTTTACGCCGATGGAGGAACTGTTGCCGAGCATCGAGGCGGTCATCAAGGTGTTCGACACCCTCGGCAACCGGAAGAATCGTAACAAAGCGCGGATGAAGTTCGTGATTGAGAAGCTCGGCTTCGAGGAGTTCAAGCGTCGGTGGGAAGCGGCATACGCGGCTATGGGGTACGCGGTGCCGACACATGAGCCGATCAAGTTATTGGAGTATGCCGATGCACCGCCATTGATTATGCCGACCAAGGCGCCGGTTGGTTCAGCCGGAAACGGCAATGGAAACGGAAATGGCAATGGACACGGTTCGGTGGGAAGCTCGCGCAATGGGCAGGAGACTGCTTTCCATGCCTGGAAGCGGACCAATGTGGTGCCGCAACGTCAGGCAGGATTTTCCACCGCGGCCATCAAGCTTCCGATGGGTGACCTCACGGCCGATCAAATGTGGGCGGTCGCTGATCTGGCTGAGCGCTACTCCAATGGAAATATCCGCACCACCATCAATCAGAACATGGTGATCCGCTGGATCCCCGAGTCCCGCTTGGAAGCCTTTCATGGTGAGCTCGTGGCGCACAGCCTGGGCGATCCCGGTGCCGAGTTGGTCGAAGACATCATTGCCTGCCCTGGGACGGACACCTGCGGATTGGGCATCACCTCGTCAAAGGGCATGGCCCGCGCACTGGCAGAAGTGTTTCCCGCCGGTCAGGTGCCGGAAGATTTGCGCGATGTCAGCGTCAAGATCAGCGGCTGCCACAATTCATGCGCGCAGCACCACATTGCGACCATCGGGTTGCACGGGGTCGGGAAGCGTCTCGGGGAGCATACGGCGCCGCACTACGAACTGCACCTCGGCGGGCACGTGGATGGTACGCCGAAGATCGGGCAGTTGGCCGTCAAGTTGCCCGCGAAAAGCGTCCCTGCAGCCGTGCGCCATCTTGTGGACGTGTATCGCCGTGATCGTACGACCGGCGAGAGTCTGCAATCGTTTATCGGCCGGGTGGGGAAACATGTGCTCAAGGACGAGCTGATTCCTTACACCTTCGTGCCGCCCTATGAGCAGGATCCGACCTATTACTATGATTGGGAAGGTGAGGCGGAATTCGTGCTCGAGGATCTGGGCCCCGGCGAGTGCGCGGGTGGTGCCCTGGAAATGATCGATGACCGCATGCTGGAGGCCGATCAGGAGCTCTATCAGGCGAAATTGCTGGTCGAGAAGCATCAATACGCCTTGTCGGTCAACAAGTCGTATCGAGCCGTGCTGGCTGCGGCCAAGGGGCTGTTGGTGACCGAGGGACTGGACCCCGCAACCGATGCGGAAACGTTCCAGGAATTTGATCAGCGGTTGGCGAGCAAGGGCATCGTGCCGGCCACGTACGCCAACCTTGGCGCACAAGTCGGAGATCTGGGTTCCAAAGATGCCAGCGCCGCGGAGGCCACAGAGAAGATGGCCTTTGCCAAGAGATTCCTCGCGGTCTGCCGGGCGGCCACGGAGCAAATGGGAAAGGATCTCAAATTAGCTCAAGTCAAAGAGGAAGTGTTGCCGACTCCGCCTCCAAGCGTTGCGCCGGCCGCGCCGGTGTCGACGGCACCGGTGTACGACTTGCGCGGCGTCGCGTGTCCGATGAATTATGTGAAGACCAAACTCAAGCTCGAGATGATGGATAACGGCGAGCGACTCGAAGTGTGGCTCGACGCCGGAGAGCCGATTCGGAATGTGCCCATGAGTTTGCGGAACGATGGGCACAAGATTCTCGAAGAAGGGCCGTTGGAGGCCGAGGCCAAGCATTTCAAAATTCTCGTGGAAAAAGTCGAGGGGTAAGGAAACACCGTGGCGGAATTAGGGAGCGGCCAACGCGCCATCGATCGTCCGACGGACGAGGCGCTGAAATCACTGAGCGATTCGTTCGAGGCCAAGCAGCCGTGGGAGGTGCTGGAGTACGCATTGAACACGTATCGGCACCGGATCGTGTTGGCGTGTAGTTTCGGAGCGGAGGACGTCGCGCTCGTGGATATGGTGCATCGCATCGATCCCGAGGCGCCGCTGTTTTACCTCGATACTGATTTTCTGTTTCCCGAAACACTCGAGGTGCGCGACCGCATTGTGGCGCGCTATGGGTTGAAGCCCGCTCAGGTGGTTCGCATGAAACCGCTGTTGACGCCGGAGCAGCAGGTCGAGCAGCACGGCGAGGCCCTCTGGGCCAGCAAGCCCGATCAGTGTTGTGAGATCAGGAAGATTGAACCGTTGACCCGCGTGTTGTCTCGGTACAGTGCCTGGATCACCGGGATCAGAAGGGATCAGGCTCCGACGCGGGCCAATGCCGGGTTGATCGAGTGGGACAAGAAGTTCAATTTAATCAAGGTCAATCCATTGGCGCGCTGGACCAGCGAGCAAGTCTGGATGTATCTCCAGCTCCACGAAGTCCCGTATAACCAGCTGCACGACCGCAACTACCCCAGCATCGGGTGCACACATTGCACCGCGCCGGTCCTTCCGGGCGACGATCCGCGTTCTGGTCGGTGGAAGAATTTCGGCAAGACCGAGTGCGGGCTGCACAAATAACATCATCGTCACCCTGACATCGAGAAGGTTACCAACGATCCATGCAACATCTGCTCGCTAAAGTCGCCAAGGGCCAAAAAACGTCCAAAGATCTGACCTGGGAAGAAGCCAAGCAGGCCATGCGTTTGATGATTGAAGGGACAGCAACGTCGGCGCAGGTCGGTGCGTTCCTCACGGCTATGCGGTTCAAGTCCGAGTCCGTCACGGAGCTGGCGGCGTTTACCGCCACCGCGCGGCAATATGTCCCGCCCGTGCCGGTGCGTGCCGGGCTGGGGGTCGTGGATGTGCCGGTCTATGCCGGCAAGCGCGAAACGTTTCACGCCATCGTGCCTGCTGCGATTGTCGCGGCTGCAGCCGGGGCGGTGTTGTTGCTCCATGGCGTGGACGGCCCGCCTGACCGACAGGGTGTGTCGTCGGTGTTGAAGCTGCTGGGCATTCCGGTTGATCTCACCGCCAAGCTGGTCGGGCTGGAATTGGAGAAGAAGGGCGTGGCCTACCTGGATCTGGCCCTGTATCACCCGCCCGTCAGCCGGTTTCTGGAAATGCGGCAGGAATTAGGAGTGCGCAACTTTTTCCACCCGGTGGCGCGGATGCTCAACCCTACTCGGGCCGGTTCCCAGGTGATCGGTTTGTCGCATCCGCCGTATTTTGAAAAGACGGTTGAGGCCTTGCGCATGCTGAGCTGTCCGCGTGCGCTGGTCATTCGCGGGGTCGAGGGCGACCCGGAACTGTCGATCGGGAACACGACACGGCTGTTGGAGCTCAAGGGGGAGCGCATCACGCCCTTCACGTTCCAACCCAAGGATGCGGGACTGACGATGGCGACGTTTCGGGAAATGGCCGGGTTCCCGGCCGAACAGCGTGACCGTGAGGCTGACCTGATCAAGCGAATCATCGCCAACGACATACAGGGCGGGCAACGAGACTGGGTGTTGCTCAATGCGGCCATGCTGCTGTATGCGGCAGGCAAGGGGACCTCGATTGCGGGAAATCTGGCCACCGCTCGGCAGGCGCTCGAGTCCGGGCAGGCCAAGGCCAAACTGGCCGAGCTGAGTGCAGGCGCCGGAACGGTGCCCAAAGTCGGTCTTTCGGCATAATGAGAAGAGTGGAATTATGAAGCATCTACGTCAACTGGAAGACCAAAGCGTCTATATCCTTCGCGAAGCCTATAAGCATTTCAATCACCTCGCCATGCTGTGGTCGATGGGGAAGGATTCCACCGTGCTGCTGTGGCTGGCCCGCAAGGCCTTTTTCGGGCATGTGCCGTTTCCGTTGTTGCATGTGGACACGAGCTACAAAATTCCGGCCATGATCGAGTATCGCGACCGGATTGCCCGCGAATGGCGATTGAATCTGGTGGTGGGGCAGAATAAGGAAGCGCTGGCCGCCGGCATGAATCACACGCTGGGGCGAGACGTATGCTGTACGGCCTTGAAGACCACGGCGATGAAGAATCTGGTCGAAGAAAAAGGGTACACCGGCATCATCCTCGGTGTGCGTGCGGATGAAGACAGTACCCGAGCCAAGGAACGGTACTTTTCGCCGCGAGACAAGCACGGGGATTGGGATTTTCGCGATCAGCCGCCGGAATTGTGGGACCAGTTCAAGACGACTTTTCCGCCGGGGACGCACATCCGCATTCATCCGCTCCTGGATTGGACCGAGATCAACATCTGGGAGTACATCAAGCACGAAAACATTCCCTTCATGGATCTGTACCTCGACCGTGGCGACGGGACCCGCTATCGCAGTCTGGGTTGCGCGCCCTGTACCACGCCGATCCGGTCGACGGCGAAGACGGTCGATGAGATCATCGATGAACTCCGTGCGACCAATGTGGCGGAACGGGCCGGTCGCGCGCAGGATGCGGGGCGAGGCATGGAGATGCTTCGTAAGAAGGGATACATGTAAGGCACGTGCGAACGCTGGAGTTCCGCGGGCACGCGCAGCCATGACCATTGAGCAACCGAAGGTGTGTTGAACGAGTAACGCTATGACACAGCACGATCAACGTAAGTCGCAGGAAAGTTTGAATATCGTCATCGTGGGGCATGTCGACCATGGAAAATCCACGCTGGTGGGCCGGCTCTATGCCGATACCGGTTCGTTGCCTGAAGGCAAATTGGAAAAGGTGCAGGCGATCTGCCGCCAACAGGGCAAGGAATTCGAGTATGCGTTCCTCTTCGACGCCTTTCTGGAAGAGCAAGAGCAGGGGATTACGATCGACACGGCCCGCACGTTTTTTATTTGGAACGAGCGGCAGTACATCATCATCGACGCCCCGGGGCATAAAGAGTTCCTGAAAAACATGATCTCGGGAGCGGCTCGCGCCGAAGCGGCCTTGTTGCTGATCGATGCCGTGGAAGGCGTGCGTGAGCAATCCAAGAAGCACGGGTATCTGCTGTCCCTGTTGGGCGTGACGCAGTTTGCGGTCGTCGTCAACAAGATGGATCTGGTCGGTTATCGACAGGATGTGTTTGACGGCATCGAAAAAGAATATCGGGAGTTTCTGGGGCAGTTCCGGGCCGTGCCGCAGCAGATGATCCCGGTCAGTGCCAAGATGGGCGACAATATCGCGGTTCGCAGCCGCCACATGAATTGGTATCAGGGGCCCACGGTGCTGGACACACTCGCGCTCTTCAAGAAGGAGCAAGTGCGTTCCGAGCAACCCCTTCGATTCCCGTTGCAGGATGTGTACAAGTTCGATGCCCGGCGGATCTTGGCCGGCCGCATTACCGCCGGTCGGCTGAAGGTCGGTGACCACCTGGTGTTTTCTCCATCCAACAAAACGGCGATTGTGCAATCGATCGAGGGATTCAACGTCGATCCGCCATCGAGTGAGGCCCAGGCCGGACAATCGGTCGGGATCACGCTCGACGAACAAATTTTTGTGGAGCGCGGAGAGATCGCGTCGCACCGGGATTCGGTGCCGCTGGTTTCTACCGTGGTCCGGGTGAACTTGTTCTGGATGGGACGGCGTCCGCTGGAGAAGGGACGCAAATACACCCTTCGATTGGCCACGAGGGAGGTTGCCTGTGAGGTGGCCACAATCCATCGGATTATCGATACGGCAGATTTGGCCCAACTTCAGGAGAGCCAGTCGGTAGCCAAGAACCAGGTGGCTGAGGTGACTCTGCGGGTCAAGTCGCCGATCGCGTTCGACCTTTCGTCTTCTTTCGAATCGACCGGTCGGTTCGTGTTGGTGGATGAGTATGACATTTCCGGCGGCGGCATCATCACCGAATTGCTACACGATGAACAGGAGGGACTTCGCGAGGAGGCACGTCAGCGGGAATACGCCTGGCTCACGGGAGACGTCCGTCCAGAAGATCGAGCCCTGCAGTATGGGCACCGGGCCGCTATTGTGCTCTTCACCGGATCGGCCCAGACAGGCAAGACCTTTCTGGCCCGTCGAGTCGAGGCCCTGCTGGTGGCCGATAGCCGGCATGCCTATCTGTTGGAGGGCGAGAACCTCTTGCAGGGATTGGATGCGGATTTGTCGGCGGCCGATCCTTCGTTCGCCTCCGAGCGAGTGCGTCGGTACGGTGAGGTTGCCAGGCTGTTGATTGATACGGGGCTCATTGTGGTGTCGACCAGCAAAACGTTCGGCATCAACTATCAACGCATGGCAGACATGATTCGGACCCTGGTCCAACCTGCTCCAGTGATCGCGGTGCACATGAGTCGAGTCGGAGAAGAGCCGCCGCCGAATACGGATCTGCATTTTGCGGGACCACAGGATTTCGATGCAGCCGCCCGGCAGATTGTTGAGGAACTGAAGCGGAAGGGTGTGTTGATTGAGCCCTCCGGGACCAGGTCCACGATCCAGTATTCCATCTGAGGAGAGAGGGTGACTCCAGGCCTGGTTGGTTCCGGCGACAGGCCGGGGCGTCGCTGCCGAGTTGTGCAGGGTCATCCCGAGGCTGTTTGACTCCATTCAAATCCCTGTGGTAGCGTCCTTCACCAACAATTTCGAGGACTTTTCATGGCCATGGCTGCCGGCAAGGATCTCAAATCGATCCTGACAAAACTCCAGTACTCCGACGACGCGAAAGTCGTGCAACAGATTACCGCGCAGATGAAGCAGGTGCAGGCTCGAATGGCCGGCATCAAGCGGAAGCTGGTGGTGATGAGCGGGAAAGGCGGAGTCGGAAAAAGCATGACCACCGTGAATCTCGCGTTGGCGTTCGCGCGACAGGGCGCGAAGGTCGGATTGCTCGATGTGGATTTGAACGGGCCTTGCGTGCCGCGGATGATGGGCTTACATGGTCAATCACTGACCATGACCGCCGACGGGGCGTTGCCCCCGGTGGGGCCGCTCGGTATCAAGGTCGCTTCGATGGACTTCTTTCTCGGCGACGCCTCTCCTGTACGCTGGAAGGGACCGATGGATTTGAGTCCAGTCTGGCTGGGATTGATGGAAATGAACGTAATCCGTGAGTTCCTCGCCGACGTGGCGTGGGGCGAACTGGATTATCTGCTGGCCGACTTGCCGCCGGGGGCAGCGGCGGACAAACCGCCCGTCATTGCGGGGTTCATTCCCGATTTAGCCGGGGCCATTGTCGTGACGACACCGTCTGAGGTGGCGTCGGATGTGGTGCAGAAATCAGTCACCTACGCCCGGGACATGGGAATCCGGGTGCTGGGTATTGTGGAAAATATGAGCGAGTATCGGTGTCCTTCCTGCGGCGCCGAAAATGAGTTGTTCGAGGGAAATACCGAGGCCATGTGCGAGGTGCTGGACCTGCCGCTCCTCGGTCGTATTCCCTTCGATCGTACGCTCGCCAAGACATTCGACAAGGGGCAACCGCTTCTTGACCCCGACTATCCGACCATTCGGAAATATCAAGACATCGTTGGGCGGATTCAAGCGTTACTGGATTATAAAAAAGTCCTGGCGGAGAAGCTGTAGCACACCGACCTGGAAGGGGGATCTTATGAAGTTCGTTTGCCTGAACTGCGAGACCTACATGACGTTTCAGAAGGTCGAAAAACCCGGTGAGGGCTCACTCGGTGTGTTCTTCGGCTGTCCATCCTGCGAAGCCAAGTTTTCGATGGTGACGAACCCCGGTGAGACCCAAATGGTCGCGTCCCTTGGCGTCAAGCTTGGAGGTCGAACAGAGACCGCAGAGCCATTCGAGATGACTCGGGGAACTCTGAAGGACGAGGCTCAGGCGGGTGCAGGTCAAATGGCGGCGTATCTCAATGAGAAGATCCAGGGTGGTCAACCGGCGACGGCAAAGCCTGCCGCCCCGGCGGCCAGCGGAGAGAAGACCAGCGGAGGATGCCCGTTCTCAGCCATGGTGGCTGAGATGGGGTTGACCTCGGGCGGGAAGCCGCAAAATGGAACCGGCGCCAGCGAATTTACCTGGACCCCGGATGCGACAGAAAAGCTGGAGCGTCTCCCGTCTTTTGTGAAGCCGATGGTGCAAAGTAGCGTGGAAGCCTTTGCGCGCAAGCATGGATACAAGACAATTACGCTGCAAGTCATGGATGACTCTAAGAACGATTCGCCAAACGGCATTGCCTGGACAAAGGATGCCGAGCAGCGCATGGATAATATCCCTGACTTTATCCGTCCTATGGCCAGACGGGAAATCGAGCGGATTGCCAAGGAGCGGGGCCTGGCCGAGATCACCGCGCAGGTGATGGACGAGGCCAAAGAGAAGTTTATGAAATTCATGTAGTGGGCATGCATGCCTGAGACGAGTTTCTGGCCCATCCGGATTGTCGGATGGGCCGTTCGATTCCTGCCGAAGTCGCTCCTCTCACCAAGACAGTGCGTGAGCCTGCTGCAATCAGGGCTCCTGCTGCTGGGTCTTTTTGTTCTGTTGCTCTCAGTCGTCGCGGTTTCCCATTCCACAGCGCAGTCTGCCGATCAGAGCTCGGCGCATGCATTGGCGGAGCAGGGGACGCATCATAGTCACGCCTCTTCTTCCAACCACGAATGGGAAGGATCCCGCCAGGGTGTGGCCTATTCCGAGTTCAATCACCACCTTGCCGGCGTCTTTCTCCTGTTGATCGGTCTCGGTGAGGTCCGGCAAGCACTGGGCTGGGCATCTCTGGCGTGGAGCAGGGTGTTGTTGCCGAGTGCGTTGATCGTTGCGGGGATGTTTCTCCTTATCTGGAGCGATCATGATGCGTGGCCCGTCGGGTCCATGACCATTGCGCAGACCTTTGGGGGAGACGATCCGGAAGTGCTTCAGCACAAGGTGTACGGGATCCTGGCGCTTGCCGTCGGTGCAGTGGAGTTTGCGCGACGGGTCGGCTGGTTCGATCATACCCTCTGGGCAGCACCGTTGCCGCTCTTTGCCATTGTGGGGGGGCTGATGTTGTTTGCTCACTCGCACGGGGACCATCCGGCCGCGCATAAAATTGCCTTGCATCATGCGATGATGGGGACGATGGCCATCACGGCTGGATCATCGAAGCTGATCTCCGGTTGGCGATCTCGGCAACTGATCGCGGAGCGGTCGTACTGGGAAATCGTGTGGGCCTGCCTTGTCGTTGCGATCGGGCTGCAGCTGCTGATCTACTCTGAATAAGTGCATCAGGCGGATCGAGCCGATCGGGCACCGCGTTGACACCCCTGTCAGGACTATGTTAGCTCTTCATTTTTACTTCACGTAAGCCTGCACGCAGGGACCCCTAGAGAGTGGGGTTCGCGCGCGGCCGGAGGAGTCGCCATGGGTGGCCATAGTCATTGGGCAACAATCAAGCGGCATAAGTCAGCGGTGGATGCCAAGCGGGGAAAAATCTTCACCCGTATCATCCGAGAATTGACCATTGCAGCCCGATCAGGCGGCGACCCTGATGGCAACCCGCGGTTGCGACTGGCCATTGCCAAGGCCAAAGAAGCCAACATGCCCGGCGACACTATGAAGAAGGCGATTCAGCGCGGCACCGGCGAGTTGCCCGGCGTGACCTATGAAGAATTCACGCTGGAAGGCTACGGCCCTGGTGGAACGGCGGTGCTGTTGGAAATCACCTCCGACAATCGGAATCGTACGGTGGCGGAGATCCGTAGCCTCTTGACGAAGAACGGCGGCAATATGGCCGAGGCCGGGGCCGTGGCCTGGCAGTTTCACAAGAAAGGCGTCTTGGTCGTCGAAAAGGGGAAGGTCGAAGAAGATGCGCTCCTCACCGTAGCGTTGGAGGCTGGGGCCGAAGATGTGAAGGTGGGCGACAAGGCCTTCGAAGTGCTGACCAGCCCGCAGGATTTCGAAGCCGTGAAGAAGGCCCTGAGCGACGCGAAGATTGACTATACGCTTGCCGAATTGAACTTCATTCCCCAGAATACGATTGCGTTGGAGGAGAAAGCGGCGGAGCACATGTTGAAGCTCATGGAAATTCTGGACGAGCACGACGACGTTCAGAAGGTGCATGCCAACTTCGATATTTCCGATGAAGTGATGGAAAAGGTTGCCGCTGCCACCGCGTGATTCGTGAATCGCAAGACCATCTTTCGATGCGACTGTAGTCTGTTCACCAGGTCCTTCGCACTGTACCCACAGCGACCCGCATGATCGCCTTACTGACGGGCCAGTTGGCCTTCAAGGCGCCTTCGCACGTGACGCTCGATGTTCACGGCGTCGGCTACGAAGTCTTGATTCCCCTCAGTACCTATTATTCTCTGCCCAATCAGCATGAGTCCGTCACGCTGAGCATCCACACCCACGTGCGTGAAGATGCCATTCAGCTGTTTGGTTTTCTGACGGGGGCGGAGAAGGAAGCGTTTCTTCTCCTGACCAGCATTTCCGGTATCGGACCCAAATTAGGGTTGAGCGTCCTGTCCACGCTTTCCGTTCAGGACCTCTTCTCGGCCATTCAAGCCGGCGATACCGAAACGCTCGGCACGGTGTCGGGGATCGGAAAAAAGTCGGCCGCCAGAATTGCCTTGGAACTCAAGGATAAGGTGGCACGACTCCACCCGGTGGGCGCCTCGATCGGGAGTGAGAGCGGGCAACCGCAGAGCGCCTTGTCCGAAGACGCCCTCTCAGCCCTCGTGAATCTGGGGTACCGACAGCCGGATGTGAAAGAGGCGTTGAAGCGGGTGGAAAAGTCCGGCGCGATGACGCAGGGATTGGAGCAGGTGATTCGAGAGGCCCTCAAAGACCTTGCCAAGGGGTGACCGATGATGACAGGAGTTGCGCAATCGACAACGGAACGATGGAGTCTTCAGGTGGTGCTGGTTCTGGCGCTGCTGTCCACCGGTATCCCGGCACCGGCCGTGGCGGCTGACGGCCAGGACGATACCAAAAGTATTCGTAAAACCTGCGGGGCCTGTCCCGAAGGGTATGCCACCACCGGAAGAACCCACGCGCCGGAACTCTGTAAGGACGGTGATCCTGTCCTCGTGCAGTGCGTACCCTTGGGCAGCAACATGCTTTCGGTCTGCGGTTCCTGTCCAGAGGGCTATAGTGAGGTCGGCCGGTCCAATGTGCCTTCGCGCTGCGGTTCCATCGATGGGGGGCTGGTGTCACAATGTCAGTCCCAGCAAATGGGGTCGAGCCTGCCTGATCCATCGCAGGGCGGTGTTCGCTGTCCGCCGAATTGCGGCAGCACCGCGGCGCCAGGCCAGGGGGCGGCGCCGCCGCCACCGAAATTCAGACCGTCGCCGGAGCCTCGGTAAACGAAAATTCCTCTGGAGCAACCCTGTCCCATGACCGAGCGCACGGTGAGCAGCCAACTGACAGACGATGAACGCGGGCTCGAAGCGGCCTTACGTCCGCAGAGCCTGCAGGAGTATGTCGGTCAGCCACGGATGAAAGAGTCCCTGGAGATTTGTATCGAGGCCGCCAAGCGGCGAGGCGAGGCCTTGGACCATGCCATTTTTTACGGCCCGCCGGGATTGGGCAAGACGACGATCGCGCATATTATCGCACGGGAGATGGGATCGGCCATCCGTTCCACCTCCGGCCTGGTGTTGAGTCACGCCGGGGATCTTGCGGCGATTTTGACGAATTTGCAGGAGCGGGATGTCCTCTTCATCGATGAGATCCATCGCCTGCCGGCTTCGGTTGAGGAAGCCCTCTACCCGGCGATGGAAGACTACCAGCTCGATCTGGTCGTGGGGCAGGGAGCGTCGACCAGGACCGTGAAGCTGGAATTGCCGAGGTTTACGCTTGTCGGGGCCACGACGAGAGCCGGCGCCTTGACTTCACCGCTCAGAGATCGGTTCGGGTTGGTGCACCGGCTGGAATTTTATTCTCCCCAGGAACTCACCTCCATTGTGACGCGCTCAGCCGGATTGCTGCATATCCCCATCGACGAAGCCGGGGCAGCCGAGATTGCCAGACGGGCTCGCGGCACACCCCGCATTGTGAACCGGCTGATCAAGCGCATCAGGGACTATGCTGAGATCAAGGCTCAGGGGCGTATCACCAAATCGGTGGCGCAGGACGCGCTGGTGTGGCTGGCGGTCGATGCGGCCGGCCTGGACGAGATGGACCGGCGCATTCTGTTGACGGTGATCGACAAGTTTAACGGGGGACCGGTCGGGGTGGATTCCTTAGCGGCCGCAGTGCAGGAGGATAGAGGCACGCTCGAGGATGTCTATGAACCCTATCTGATCCAGGCGGGCTTTCTGGAGCGAACCGGCCGTGGCCGCCAGGCAACCAGGTTGGCGTACGACCATTTCAAGAAACAGAAGGATCTGCTGCCTTTCTCCAGCAACTCCGATTCCAGCGCAACTCCTTGAATCACCAGACCTATCCTTGCAATGCCCAGAGCGGCTCCTGTAGGATACCCACTTGTCCAACTGCGCCTTGTGGCGCGGACTCGTTTCGCGGCGGCCCGCCTTTTTGCCGACGCGTGCCGTGAGGAGGGAAGCCCCCGCCATGTCTGATGACTTGCAAGTCCATCGGGAAGAAATCGACCGGCTCGACGATCAGATCTTGCGCCTCCTGAACGAGCGCTCGAAATCGGTGATCGAGATCGGCCGGCTGAAAAAGCTGAAGGATGCCGAGGCGAATTTGCATACCCCGGCGCGCGAAGCGGCGATTTTCGAACGTCTCAGCAAGCAAAACACCGGGCCGTTTCCCACCGAAGCTATCCGGGCAGTGTACCGCGAAATCATGTCGGCGTCGTTATCCCTGGAGGGGCCTCAAAAGGTCGCCTACCTCGGACCGAGGGCCACGTTTACCCATATGGCCTGCATGCAAAAGTTCGGGGCGTCCGCCCAGTATATTCCCGTCAACAGCATTAAAGACGTCTTCAGCGAAGTGGAACGCGGGCGTGCCAATTTCGGAGTGGTGCCCATCGAGAACACGACCGAGGGCGTGGTGAATCACACGCTGGACATGTTTGTTGACTCCAACCTGTTGATTTACGGCGAAGTATTGCAGGAAGTGGCGCATCATCTCATGTCGAAGAGCGGGGTGGCGGGAGACATCAAGCGCATCTATTCGCATCCTCATGCCATTGCGCAATGCCGCAATTGGCTGGAAACGAATTTGCCACACGTGCCGGTGTCTGAAGTCGCGAGTACCGCGCGGGCTGCGGAAATGTCGGTGGATGATCCCTCAGCCGCCGCGATCGCGTCGGAATTGGCGTCTCAGCTCTATGGCTTAAAGGTCGTCACGGCGCGGATCGAAGACAATATCAATAACTTCACCCGGTTTCTCGTGCTGTCGCAGAAGGCGCCGCAGCGGACCGGGCGCGACAAGACGTCATTGATGCTGTCGGTCAAAGACAAAGTCGGCGCGCTCTACGATTTGTTGCGACCGTTTGCCTCCCATGGCCTGAACATGACGAAGATCGAATCGCGCCCCTCACGTCGCAAGGCCTGGGAATACATTTTCTTTGTCGATATCGAAGGGCACATCGACGAAGAGCGGGTGAAAAAGGCGGCTGAAGAAGTCAAGAGCCGCTGCCTGTTCATGAAGATTCTCGGGTCGTATCCCGCCTATACCTAGAGGTCCGAGTCACGCCATGCCATTGAAGGTGCATCCCGATATCGCCTCCCTTGTGCCGTACGTTCCCGGAAAACCGATTGAAGAACTGCAACGGGAGCTGGGCCTACCGCGTGCCGTGAAGTTGGCCTCCAATGAAAACCCCATCGGCCCTTCGCCGAAAGCGCTCGCCGTGTTGGCCGAGACCGCATCCACGCTGCATCGGTACCCCGACGGGGGAGCGTTCCGCTTACGAGGGGCGCTGGCAGAACGGTGGAAGGTCACGCCAGATCACGTTATTCTGGGTAACGGTTCGGATGAAATCCTCGGACTTCTTGCGCGCACGTTTTTGGCGCCGGGAGATGAGGCGGTCATGGCCGAACATACGTTCGTGATCTACAAGATGGAGGTGAAGGCTGCGCACGGAGTGGTGGTGGAAGTACCCCAGAAGGCCTGGCACCACGATTTGTCGGCGATGGCGGCGGCCATTACCGACAAGACGCGATTGCTCTTTGTGTGTAATCCCAACAACCCGACCGGTACCATGGCCACCAAAACCGAAGTGGCGGCATTGATGGCTCGTGTGCCTGAGCACGTCGTGGTGGTGTTCGACGAGGCCTATTACGAGTATGTCCGGCATCCGGAATTTCCCGACTCGATCGGATATGTGAAGGCCGGGCGGAATGCCATTGTGCTGCGGACCTTCTCCAAGATTTATGGGCTGGCCGGTCTGCGGATCGGGTACGGTATCACGACGCCGGAGATGACCAATTACCTGAATCGAATCCGTCCGCCCTTCAACGCCAACAGTATGGCGCAACGTGCGGCGTTGGCAGCGCTGGATGATGAGGCCCACGTGGCCGCGAGTCGATCGCTCAACCATGCGGAAATGGATCACGTACGGGCAGGCCTGCAGCGACTTGGGTTTGAGGCGTTGCCGAGCGAAACGAATTTTCTCTATTTCGATGTGGGACGGGATGGGCGTGTCGTGTTCGATGCGCTGCTCCGCAAGGGGATCATTGTGCGTCATATTGACGGCTCAATGTTGCGAGTGACCATCGGCCTTCCGGAAGAAAATCAACTGTTCCTGAGCGCGCTGCAAGACGTGTTGGGCGCGTCGCGATAAGGAAAGCGAGACGAGATCATGATTATTGTCTTGAAGCCTGACGCTTCGGAGCGGGAAGTCGATCACATCATCGACCGGCTCCGTGAACTGGGGTTGAAGTCGCACATTTCGACGGGGCAGGAACGCACCATTATCGGGGTGATTGGGGACGACCGGATTTTGCACAATCAGCCGTTGACGGCGTTGGCCGGTGTTGAGAGTGTGTTGCCGATCTTGGCGCCCTGGAAACTGGTCAGCCGGGAATTCAAGAAAGAGAACACCATCATCGACGTCAACGGAGTCAAGATCGGCGATAAAAAGATCACGATCATGGCCGGCCCCTGTGCGGTCGAACGGTTGGAGTTGACGGTCGGGATCGCGCATGAAGTCAAATCCTCCGGTGCCACGGTGTTGCGCGGTGGAGCGTACAAGCCTCGAACGTCTCCCTATTCGTTCCAGGGCCTGGGACGGGAGGGGCTGGATTATCTGGTGGAGGCCAAGAAGCAGACGGGGCTTCCTGTCGTGAGCGAGATTCTGGATACCCGCGACATCGAGTTGTTCCTCGAAAAAGCCGACATCATTCAAGTCGGCGCCCGCAACATGCAGAACTTTGAGTTGCTCAAGGAAGTCGGGGCCTATGACAAGCCGGTGTTATTGAAGCGGGGCCTTTCAGCGACGATCAAGGAATTTCTGTTGTCCGCGGAGTACATCATGTCCCGCGGCAATCGTAACGTGATGTTGTGCGAGCGCGGCATCCGCACCTTCGAAACGCAGTATCGGAACACGCTGGATCTTGCGGCCATCCCTACGCTGAAAGACCTGTCGCATCTACCGGTGATCGTCGATCCCAGCCACGCAACCGGCAAATGGGATTTGGTGGCGCCAATGTCGAAGGCGGCGATCGCGGCCGGGGCCGATGGGCTGCTGATCGAAGTGCATTCCAACCCCGAATGTGCCCTGTGTGACGGGGAGGAGTCGATTCCGCCATCGAAATTCAAGGAGTTGATGGGAGACTTGCGGAAGATTGCGGCCGCAGTCGATCGTACACTGTAACCCTTCCCGCACGACCCTGATGAACGTCGAGGCGTGGAGAGGTCGGCAGGCATGTCATGAAGACACCACATTTTAAACAAGTGGCGATTATCGGCGTCGGGCTGATCGGCGGCTCGCTGGGCATGATCCTGCGTCGGCAGCAACTGGCCGATTCCGTAGTCGGCATCGGCCGGCGGCTGGAGAACCTGAAAACGGCGGTGGAAGTCGGTGCCATCGATCGGTACGTGTCCGATCCGCGGGAAGGCGTCGAAGGGGCCGACTTTGTCCTGCTGGCGACGCCCGTCGATACCTACGAGCGTCACCTTCAGGAATGGGCCGGTTGTCTCAAGCCGGGCACCATCGTGAGTGATGTGGGCAGTGTGAAGGGCGACCTGGTGACACGCTCGGAAGCCTTACTGCCCGCCGCGGTGAGGTTTGTGGGCGCGCATCCCATTGCCGGGAAGGAGAAAACGGGGGTTGCCGCTGGCTCGGAGACGCTCTTCACGGGTGCACGTTGCATTCTGACTCCCACCACGAAGACCGACTCCGAGGCCTTGCAGATCGTTCGTGCAATCTGGGAACTGGCCGGATCGATTGTCTTGGAGATGGATCCGTTCCTGCACGACAAGATCCTCGGCGCCGTCAGTCACCTCCCGCACGTCGCGGCCTTTGCGTTGATGACGGCATTGGCGGATGTGCGCGATCACGGCGTGCCGGAGTTGGATCTGGCCGGTCACTCTGGCGGAGGATTGCGGGATACGACGAGAATCGCCGCGAGTTCGCCGGAAATGTGGCGGGACATTTTCTTGTGGAACCGCGAAAATGTCGTGTCGTTGATCGAGACCTATGAGCGGCATCTCGGCGAGCTGAAGCGATTGATTGCCGCCGGTGACGCGGCGGGCATCGAAAAACAGCTGGATAAGGCTAAGTATGAGCGGGACCAGCTCACACTCAAGACACCGAGGAGGACCTAGGTCGCAATGGCATCGTTGACGATTACTCCAGGGCGTCCGTTGAAGGGCACTCTTATCGTGCCGGGAGATAAGTCCGTCACCCATCGGGCCATCATCCTCACCGCCTTGGCCGAAGGGGCGAGCACCGTGAAGGCCTATTGTCGCGGCGAAGATTGTTTGAATACCATGCGTGCCTTCCAGTCGCTGGGCGTGCGGATCGAAGAGACGCCGGACTCGTTGACCGTCCATGGCAAAGGCATGTGGGGATTGACGGAACCGTTCGGTCCCATCGATTGCGGCAATTCCGGGACCGGTATCCGGTTGATGGCGGGGCTGCTGGCCGGGCAGGATTTTTTCACGGTCCTCACCGGAGACGAATCCATTCGGCGACGTCCCATGGGACGTGTGGTGAAGCCGCTACGAACGATGGGCGCGACCATTGCTGGCCGGAAAGGTGGTGAACTTGCGCCTCTGGCCATCACCGGAAGCAGACTCAAGGGCATCTCCTATGTGTCGCCGGTCGCGAGTGCTCAGATCAAATCGTCACTCCTGTTTGCTGCGCTCTATGCCGACGGCCTCACGACGATCTCCGAGCCGCGACTCTCGCGGGACCACACCGAACGCATGTTTGCCTATTTCGGGATCCCGTTCCAACGAGAGGGCTGCACCGTCCGAATCGAAGGGCGCCCCTCTGTCCGCTGGGCCGGGAAGTCGGTGGTGGTGCCTGGGGATCTTTCGGCCGCGGCATTTTTCCTGGTCGGGGCTTCGATTGTGCCGGATTCCGATGTGACGATTCGTGGAGTGGGCATGAATCCGACCCGAACCGGATTGGTGGCGATCCTTCAACAGATGGGTGCGCACATCGAGGTGCTCAGTCCTCGTGAGGAGGCCGGAGAGCCGGTGGCGGATTTGCGGGTGCGGTCCAGGCCGCTGCGCGGCGTGCGGATCGGGCCCGATCAAATTCCGCAGACCATCGATGAATTCCCTATCCTGTGTGTGGCTGCTGCCGTGGCGGAGGGGGAGACGGTGATCACCGGCGCCGAGGAATTGCGAGTGAAAGAAAGTGATCGAATCGCGACGATGGCCAAGGAACTGCGAGCCATGGGTGCGCGGATCGAAGAGCGGCCCGATGGCATGGTCATCCAGGGATTGGGGCGCCAGGGGAGCAATGGGGCGCTGACTGGAGCAACATGCGAAAGCCATGGAGACCATCGCGTCGCAATGTCCGTCGCCATCGGCGCGTTGACCGCCACGCAGACGACTCAGATTCACGATACCGCCTGCATTGAAACGTCGTTTCCGGGCTTTGACGGTAAGCTCTTGGAACTGTTGACTGATTCTGGGAACCGTTTATAGTGCGAGGAACGAGTGTCTGAGCGTGGGGACGCGGACCGGACAAAACGCGGATTGATCATCGCGATCGATGGTCCGGCAGGAGTGGGCAAGAGTACGGTGGCACGGCTCCTTGCCAGACAACTCGGATACCTCTATTTGGATACCGGGGCATTATACCGGGCAATTGCCTGGAAGGTGCGGGATATGGGCGTGAGTCCCGATGATCCGCTCGCCATCGCGGCAGTGTTGCCGAAGACGACCTTGCAGATGGCTTGCGGACCGGAGCAGTCTCACGTGCTCTTGGATGGCCGCGACATTACTGGTGAATTACGCACCCCCGGCGTGACGGCGCTGGCGTCCATGGTCTCAGCCATTCCAGCCGTTCGCGAATGGTTGTTGCCGGTGCAGCGGAAGATCGGCGCCGAGGGGTGTGTGGTCGCCGAAGGCCGGGATATCGGAACCAAGGTCTTTCCTCAAGCCGACGTGAAGTTTTTTCTGGAAGCCGATGCCGAGGTTCGCGCGACCAGACGGCATCTCGAATTGGTGGCGGCCGGTCACTCGGTGCAGTTTGATCAGACCAAGCGCGACCTGACCGGGCGGGATGATCGGGATCGTTCTCGTGCGGTGGCGCCCTTGATACCGGCGCCCGATGCGGAACACATCGATACCTCGAGTCTGCCGGTGGACGCGGTTGTGGCTCATATGATGGCAGTAGTTGCGGCGCGATTGTGAGCTCCGCACTGTATGGCCTGTTGTGGGTCCTGTCTCGTACGATCGGATGGGTGTGTTTCCGGTATCGTACGGTCGGCACAGTGCCGCGGGATGGTGGATTTCTGATCGCGTCGAATCATGCCAGTTACCTGGATATTCCGCTGCTCGGCTGCGGCATTCCCAGGCGGGTGTGGTACATGGGGCGGCACGATCTGTTTCCGATTCCGTTGCTCAACGGGCTGTTGCAGGCATTAGGGTGGATTCCGTTGCGGATCGGGCGTCTGGATCGGGAGGCCTTTAGCAAGGCCGTTTCGCTGGTGCAGGAAGGCAAGGCGGTCGCCATTTTCCCCGAAGGGGGACGGACCATGACCGGTGCGTTGAAGCCCGGCAAGCCGGGTATCGGTGTGATTGTGTCGCAGACGGGCTGTCGGGTGATCCCCGCGCATATCGGCGGTACCTTTGACGTCCTCCCGCCTGGCGCCACGTGGCCGAGGTTCCGCCGGGTTACGGTGTCGTATGGAGCACCGTTGGATTTCTCTTCCGATGCCGCACGGTTGGAAGGGAAGGCATTTTATCAACATGTCAGTCGGACGGTGATGGCGAAGATCGCAGAACTCGGACAGGTTCCGAATCCGGGGGACGGGCCGGCCCAAGCCGGAACATCTCAGGATACTGCCGCCACACCAAGAGCCCAGTCTTGCAACGCTGAGTAAGACTCGGGTGTATTCACGATCAGCACCCGGCGCGAGCCGGAAGACGAGGACCTTTTCATGAGTACTGTCACACCGCAGAACGAACCCAAACTCGATCGCGATGCCTTAGCGGCGATGTATGAGGAAACCTTCCGCAATTTTGAGGAAGGGACCATCACCGAAGGTATGGTGGTCGCCATCGGCAAGGACAAGGTGGTGGTCGATATCGGCTACAAGTCCGAGGGTATGATCCCGGCCGACCAGTTCTCCCATGAGGAATTGGCGCAATTGAAGGTGGGCGATCGCCTCCAGGTGTATCTCGAAGAATGCGAAGATGCCGACGGCAATCTGGTGCTCTCCAAAGAAAAAGCCGACAAGATGAAAATCTGGGAGGAATTGGAGAAGCTCCACAAAGAAGAGAAAAGCATCGAAGGGAAAATTATTTCCCGTATCAAGGGCGGCATGATGGTCGATATCGGCGTCAAGGCGTTCTTGCCCGGCTCACAGATCGATCTGCACCCGGTTCGCGACTTGGACAGCCTGGTCGGGAAGACCTTCCCCCTCAAGATCATCAAGATCAACCATCGCCGCGGCAACGTAGTCGTGTCGCGACGCGTGCTGTTGGAAGAGACGCGCGATCGGCGCCGTCAGACCACCCTGTCCACGCTGAAGGAAGGGCAATTGATTCAAGGTACGGTCAAGAACATCACCGACTACGGAGCGTTCATCGACCTCGGCGGCATCGATGGTCTCTTGCACATCACCGATATGTCCTGGGGACGCGTGGGGCATCCTTCCGAACTGTTCCAGGTCAGCGATAAAGTGGAAGTCACGGTGCTCAAGTATGATCGGGAGACCGGACGTATTTCGCTGGGCCTCAAGCAAAAGTCGGCCGATCCATGGACCGGTGTGGCGGGGAAATACCCGGTGGGGACCCGTGTGCGCGGTCGTGTGGTCAGCCTGACCGACTACGGCGCCTTCGTGGAACTGGAGCCGGGAGTGGAAGGTCTGGTGCATGTGTCTGAGATGTCCTGGACGCACGAAGTGCGCCACCCGTCACGCGTCGTGTCGGTGGGCGATCAGGTCGAAGCGGCTGTGTTGAACATCGATCCGGGCAGCCGGAAGATTTCCTTGGGGATGAAGCAGACGGCTCCCAACCCCTGGGATATGATCGAAGCCAAGTATCCGGCCGGAACGCGCATTGAAGGCAAGGTGAAAAGCCTGACCGATTTCGGTGCCTTCGTCGGCCTGGAAGAAGGCATCGATGGTTTGATTCACATCTCCGACATGTCCTGGACCAAGCACATCAAGCATCCGTCCGAGCTCTTCAAGAAGGGCCAGAAGGTGGATGCCGTGGTGATTCGCATCGACAAGGAAAAGGAGCGCCTCTCGCTGGGCTACAAGCAATTGTCTCGTGACCCGTGGGAAGAGCAGATTCCGAACCGCTACCGCGTGGGTGACAGCATCACCGGCAAGGTCAGCAAGATTGCCGATTTCGGGCTCTTTATTGAGCTCGATGGCGATGTCGAGGGTCTGATTCATATCAGTGAAGTCGGTCTGGATTCGAACGTTCGCATGGAAGAGAAGTTCAAATTGCAGGACGAAGTCACGGCGAAGATCATCAAGGTGGATCGCGAAGAGCGGAAGATCGCGCTCAGTCTGCGTGATCATCAGTTGGATTCGGATCGGCGTCAGGTGGAAGAATTCCACGCCTCCCAGGGTGGGATCGACCAGAGCCTGGGACGCGCGGCCAAGCAGAGCCGGAAGCGCAAAGACAACCAGGGCGATTCGGAAGCCTAAAGACCCGGAGAGCGAATGGGGCCACAAGCAGACACCGCGGTTCCATCCAAGCGGAGCATGCTGCGCCGGATTTTCTGGGCGATCATCATCGGGGTGGGCGCGTTGATGCTCATCAACGCGCTCCTCCCCGACCTCGATTTTTCGGGACAGGATCGGGTGGCCATCATTCGTATCGAAGGGGTTATCCTTGATGCCCAATCGACGATCAGCGAGTTGAAGCAATACAGCGAGAATCCGCTGGTCAAAGCCATCGTCTTGCGCATCGATAGTCCGGGGGGCGGAGTCGTGCCCTCGCAGGAAATACACGATGCGGTGAAGCGGGTGAAGAATAAGAGTAACAAAGCGGTGATCGCCTCCATGGGGACGGTGGCCGCGTCCGGCGGATATTACATTGCCGCGGCCACCGACCGAATCATCGCTAATCCCGGGACCCTGACCGGGAGTATCGGTGTGATCATGGAGATGGCGAACTTCGAAGGCCTGATGAAAAAAGTCGGCGTCGAAGGGGTGGTCATCAAGAGCGGGCGCTTCAAGGATGTCGGCTCGCCCTTGCGCAAGATGAGCGATGAGGAACGCAAACTCCTGCAATCCGTGATGGACGATGTGCATCACCAATTTATCCAAGCCGTGGCCGATGGCCGGGCATTGGAAGTATCCGATGTGGAGCCGCTGGCCGATGGGCGGATTTACACCGGGCGTCAGGCCAAAGAGGCGCGCCTGGTCGACGAATTGGGCGATCTCGATGACGCCATTCATATCGCGGCGGACATCGCCGGTATGGAAGGCGAGCCGAAAGTCGTGGAGCCGCGCAAGCGATTCTCATTTCGAGACATCATCGAATCACGGTGGGCGTCGGTCTTCCCGAAGTTGGAATTGGATACCGGCGTCAAACTGAAATACCTGATGGCGTTCTGAGCGGGCGGAGCACCAGGGTGACGATGATGCAGCAAGTCAGCCGCACGTAAGCCCACCTCACCAGGAGAGGGACGATGACCAAAGCGCAGATTATCGAGCGGGTATCGGAACAGGTCACGACGTTGACGAAACGACAGGCGGAAATCGTGGTCAACACCATTTTCGATTGTATTCGGGACTCGCTGCGAAGCGGCAACAAGACGGAGATTCGGGGATTCGGAAGTTTTCGTCTCCGCGCAAGGCGGATGAAAGAAGGTCGCAACCCCAAGACCGGGGCGACGGTTGCGGTTCCGGCCAAGCGTGTGCCATTCTTCAAGGCAGGCAAGGAACTGAAGGAATTACTCAATAAGTAACGGGAGTGATACCGTGGCAGAGTCGTCAAATCTAGCAGCTCCTGAGGTCCGGTGGAGCGACGGCGCGCTCAAGCGAATGGAGCGTGCGCCCATGTTTTTGCGGGGAATGGTCCGTCGCTTGGCTGAGAAAAAGGCCCGAGAATTGGGCTACGCTGAAATCACCGAAGAGATTCTCGAACAGTTTAAGGGCCAAATGATGGGGACCATGGGCGGCGAAGGCGGCATGGCCGAGGCTGCCGACCAAATGGCCAAAGGTCAGTTGCCATGGACCGCTGCGGCGAAGGAGCGTCTGGCTGCGGTCCCGGAGTTTATGCGGGGAATGATCAAGCAGATCGCCGATGAGATTGCCCGAAAGGGCGGTCACATGGAAGTGAACGTCGATTTGTTTGAAAAGGTCGAAGCCCTCGGCGAGATTCGCGAGCAAGAGGCGGCACCCCTGGAATGGACCGAGGGGGCGTTGGCGTTGCTCCAGCAAAAAATCAAGGAGTCTCCGCCGATCGCGATGGATTTTGTGAGCGACATGATCAAGCACGACACCGAGGAACTCGCGCGGGAAAAGGGCTTGACCAGGATTGATGAGGAAACCGCAGTACAACTTTGGGAAGCACCCCAGGAGCGTGTGGCCTGGAGCGATGAAGCGTGGAAGCGGCTCCAAACCTCGCCGGATTTTGTTCGCAGTGGCATCCGTAAGGCAGCGGAACGCAGGGCCCGCAAGTTGGGGCTGAAAGAAGTCGATTCAGAACACCTGACCACGTTCCGCAATCAGGCGATGATGAAGGCAGTGAAGAGAATCAGGTCGTTTGGTTATAACGAGTTGACCTTCGATGCTTTCGACACCGCTCTGCAGAAAACGAAACGGCTGCAGGGAAACGATCAGGCGGAAAAGCGACTGCAAGAGATCCGATCGCATTTCAGCGATCCCGAGGTGAAGAAACCGGAAGGTGGTACCTTGGGCGCCGAACTCATGGGGCGGTTCAGAAAGTTTTTGAAGGGGGAAGGGTCGCTCTAGCTGGTCGTCCCGTGACGGCCCACACTCATCGCCCACAGTCTTTCACGTACGCGACCAGTCTTGCGCCAAGGCTGCAAGGCGGGTCGTGTGTTCTTCCTAACATCCCATCAGGCCGAACACGGCGCGTCTCTTTTCTTGGATGCCCGCGCACAGATGTCCAATTTCTGTCGGACATGCTGCAAAGACGGACTCCATCCGGGGGAAGCGTCGCGGCATCAGCTCGCGCGACGGATCGGGTCTGAACTTGGTTCCCCCAAAACCCCCATAGCCGACGCACGTCGCCAGCGACCCTGACAGGCGGGGGGATGCGGTCAAAGCAAATTGTCTCAGTGCCGACGGCAGGAGGACGCCCAACAAAAGCCACCCGAGGGCGCAGGGCCCTACGGGTGGCTTTCACCATTGAGAGAGAAACCGAGAAAAATTGCTTAGTGAGAGGCGATACCGGCAGCTTGCGGCCAGAACTTATGGCGAATTTGCGGCAGCGGTTCGTTGTCGAAATTCGGAATGTCGTAGAGGCAACGGTCGATCGTCGAGACTTCGTCTTCCGTCAGTTCCAACGCAATCTGCTTCTTCCAGAACTGGTCGAGGGCCAAGTAATCATTGGTCGTCGGCTTCTCTGACAACAGGGCCTGCATCTTCTTGAAGCCTTCTGTATCGACTCCGGTGACACGACCGTTGTTGCGGTCAATGCACCACTTCAACACTTCGGCTACACCGTACATCGTCAACGGGATCGTGACTTTATTGCTCATAGGCACCTCCTCCACACTTGGGCCGCATTGTAGCCTAAGGCTTTCCGAGTTTTCAAAGGGGCGAAAGGCCTAGGTCAAAGAGGCCATTCGGGGGACTGATCAGGGGGGAAGCCGCTCCCTGGCCATGCGTGACTTCATTGCGAAGCGAAAAGGGGCTCTGTATACTCCGCTCAACACGTGGAAAGTGGAGGCGGCGAAGCATGGACTTGGCCGGAATGTCATGCCTTTTTCAACGAAATGGATATGACCGTCGACAGTCTGGCCAGGAAGCTCCCGTTCAGATGCCGTCTCGCGCTCGTGCTTCTGACCTGCGTGCCGCTGCTATCTGCCTGTTCAAAGGGCGATTCCTACGTTCCTCCGGACCCCTTCTACTATTTTGCCAGTTACCCCGTTGGGAAGAATCCGACAACGGTCACCACGGCGGATTTCAATCGCGATCAAATTACCGACCTGATCACCACAAACATCTCCAGTAACTCCATCTCGCTCCTGTTTGGCAACGGCGATGGAACCTTTCGCGACCAGGTGCAGGTCAAAGTCTGCCAGGAGCCGCGCTCCCTTGCGGTGAAGGATTTCAATCACGACGATCAGCTCGATGTGGTCCTGGCCTGCTCCGGTGGCGATCAGGTCTCCATTCTATTGGGGCGTGGTAACGGAAAGTTCGAGGAGGGGCCACAGTATCCTGTGCATCGAGCGCCGGTCTCCGTATCGAGTGAAGACGTCAATGGCGACGGGCACCCTGATTTGGCTGTGGCCCTCCGCAACGACAAAGTGAAGATTTTTCTCGGTAACGGGCGGGGAGAATTTCGACCGGGGATGCAGTATGAATATGGGGATACGCCCACCTCCCTCGCACTGAAGGATCTCAATCAGGACGGCAAGCCTGATTTGGTCGTGACAAACGGGGGGCCGATGCTGAGCGCCGTGTCGGTGTGGATCGGCAACGGCGACGGGACGTTTCGGGACCCGAAAGATTACAAGACCGGAAAGCGGCCTCTGGGGGTCAGTTTTGCCGACTTCAATAATGACCACTTGCCGGACCTGCTCGTGATCAATGGAGAAGGGGACAGCTTCACCACGTTTCTGGGCAACGGCAACGGGACGTTTCAACCGGGGAAGGATTCTGGTGCGGATGCCAGCCCCAATTTCGGGGTGGCCCATGATTTCGACGGAGACCATATCGCGGATGTGGCCATCGTCAACTTGCAGTCTACCGACCTCTCCATCTTATTCGGGCGCGGCGACGGCACCTTCCATTACCCACCCCGCAACTACCGAACAAAGAATGGGCCCTTCGCGGTAGCGAGTTATCGCGTCTCCGCTGACAATGCGGAAGAGCCGGGGTTAGTGACGGCGGACAACGGGGCCGGCAGCGTCTCCGTGTTTCTCCATCATGGGCGGATGCGGCCTGCCGCCTCCGGAACCGCGGAGTGATGGCCAATTCAGGTCTACGTCGGTTCAACCGATGAGAAGACTGGTGGTTTGCTTGACACCTCAATAGGGCTCGGATAGAGTTCGAACAGGTCGTCGGACACAGGTCCGCGCTCTTTTCAGCCACCAGACGGCGGGGGCTCGTGCGATCGTTTCTGTGGTGGTTCAGCATGGGCTGCCTGACGACACTGGCAGTCTTGATGGTTCAGGGCGGAATGCGCGATCTGGTCTCGGGCACCAATCCGTCGGGGAGTTCAGGCGCGATTCTCTCCATCGGCACCACGATCTTCGGGGGTGGGTTGTTGGCTGGCTGCCTCGCCCTTATCCTTAATCGTCTCCGCTAAACAGAGTGACGGTGCGTGTATCGGTGTGAGATGGGATGGCCCGTCCACGCAGTCAATGGAAAGGGGCGCGATCGGGCGATGCATTGCCTGAAATGTAAAGGGTTCATGATGGTGGAGCGGCACTACACGCTCATGAATCGCCGTCTGTACGCGCGTTGCCTGAATTGCGGATTCTGGATCGACCTGGCCGACTTGCTCCGGTTTTTTCACAAGGTGATTGCCAGCAGCGTGCGTGGCACGAAGGTTCGAGAAACCTACACCCTGTGATCGCCAGCCGAAACCTGGCCATCACAAGAAAGCATAGACACTCAGTATGAAGCGAGCATGGCAGACCTGGTCGATGGGTGGCTTCGCGATTCTTCTCTCTTTCTCCGCCTCATGGAGTGGTCAGGCTCTCGCCCTCGACAGTGACGTGGATGATGAAGTCATCACCGTCCCCTACGATCCCAGACCTGTGCCCACGGCCAAGCAAGCTCATCACAGCCTCCGGTGGCGCCACGTTCCTGCACACAGCATTTTGCTCAAAGAGTTGAAGACGGGCACCACGCTGTATCAGTTCGAAAGTGAAAAGCGATTGTCGCCGGCCAGCCTGACCAAGATCATGTCGGCGTTGGTCATTCTGGAGCACGGACATTTAGATGACGAGGTCACCGTCAGTCCAAAGGCAGCCCGCGCGCACAAGACACATCTGCGCCTGCGAACCGGCCAGATCTTCCGTTTGGAGGATCTGTTGAAGGCCATGTTGATCATGTCGGCCAATGATGCCTGTCTGGCGGCCAGTGAGCATGTGGGCGGGGACGAGGCGCGATTCGTCGACCTTATGAATGCCAAGGCGGTTGCGCTGGGGCTCACGAATACTCACTTCAGTAACGCCTGCGGCTTCGATGCGCCGGAACACTATTCGACGGCGGAAGACCTGGCGAAACTGAGCGAAATCGCCATGCACCATCCTGTTTTCAAAGAATTGGTCCGTGAAGAGCGCGAGATCATTATGCCGATCAACGAGCATCGAGCCTATGTGCTGCGTACGACGAACCGGCTGTTGGGCCGGATTCCTGGGGTGCAGGGGGTGAAGACGGGTTTCACGTCCAAGGCGGGTCGGTGTCTCATCGCGAAAGTCTCCCAGGATGGGAGCGATCTGCTCCTCGTGATTCTGAATTCCAAGCGTCGCTGGAATACGGCGACAAGCCTCATCAATTACGGCTTGCGACTCAGCGACAGTCGCGCCGCGCTCACTCGATAGTCTTCCATTTCGTTCAATGCGGGGAGAGATGTGCGCCGGTCTCGTGTTCACGGGATCGGCGAGGCGTTGTACTGTGCAGCGGGTGCGGGTTGGGGCTATCCAGCGCGGGGAAGCAAAAGAAGAGTCGGGGAGAATTCGAAGCCGGATGCGCCGGTTCGTGACTTACCGGGGAATCGAAAATTCTACGTTGACGTCCTTGCCCAGATAATTCACCTGGAAGCCTTGCTTGTCGTAGGCCAGCATAGCGCCCATCACATTTTCATCGCCGTAATCTTCCTTGCCCAGGATTTTGCGCACGTCGTCAGGGCTTTCGCTGTTGAGGACGTTGCGGAAAATGCCCCGCGTCTTAAAGGCGAAACGATTGTTGATGAAAATCAAATCCACTTTTCCATCCTGCACCCGAACCCCGGCCATCGGGCCGGTTGGCTTGCGTTGATCCAACAGAAAAATGAAGGTGGCTTCCTGCTCCGCCTTGATGCCGGGAATTTTTTCGTTCACGAGTCCGTCAAGGGCTTTGGCTTCATCATCCCCCAGCTTGATGCCGAACAGTGAGACATCTTGACTCGCGATGCCCTTGGGATCGGTGAGGTCGTTCTTGCTGAGTTCATAGGGTTCGGCACTCACGACGGCAGCGAGGCACAGGGACCCCAGCGTGGCGATCAAGGCTGTGACTGTCCGCTTGCGCTGCATCATGAATGCCTCCTTACCAGGAATGTCGAGGAATCGACGTGTTTAAATAGTGTGTGCTGAATGAAAGAAGGAATGACCCAGGAAACAGGGCATTCTATCCAACGCGCTGTCTGACTTTCAAGGTCGTGCCCGTGACTGAGGCAAGCGTGGCGTTCCGAACCGATCTTGGCGAACGTAACGCGGCCTTTCGGCCGGAGGCACGCTTCGCGGGTGTGATCGTGCGAGGAGGCGCAACGGTTGCCTGCAAATCCTGCATGGTGCTCTGACACAGAGTCGCAAATTCTTCGGCGGCAAGCCCGCGGTATCGTTTCGTGAGGTAGGCCAGCCCGACGGTGTGGCTCGGCGTGGGGTCGTACAGATCAATCACCTGCAGTCGCGCCGCGGGCAGCCGAGAGCGGACATAGAGTTCCGGAAGAATGGTCGCTCCGGTACCTTCCGCCACCGCTTGCAGAATACCTTCCGGCGAACTCATCTCCAAGACCACCTGCGGATGTACGCCGGCTTTGGCGCATTCCGCTTCGACCATTTTGCGCAGGCAATAATCTACCGGCATCAACACCAACGGCAGTCGTGCGAGATCCTGCATTCGGGCACGGGACTTTCCGATACTCATGCTCGTTGGGGCAATGAGGGCGAGCCGTTCTTGGAACAGGGGAACGGTGGTCATGTGGGGGTGCGTGAGCGGCAGGAGGCAGATTCCGATATCGAGGCGGTTGGCAAGGAGCCCGTTGACGATGTCGGAGGATGGCTGGGCGTGCACCTGCAGATGGATTTCGGGGAACCGCTGCTTGAAGCGGGAGACGAGCGGGGCGATCAGATAGGAGTTGACGGTCGACAAGGTGCCGACCACCAGGCGGCCGCGCTTGGCTCCGAGCAGCTCGTGGACCACTTGGGCGGCTTGATCCAATTCCCGGAGAGCTCGCTCTGCGTGCACGCGAAACAATTCGCCTGCCTGGGTTAAGACCACCTTTCGTCCCAATCGGTCAAACAGACGGGTACCCAATTCCCGTTCGAGGCCGCCGATCTGAATCGACAGTGAGGGCTGTGAGACATGCACCTGTTCTGCGGCCCGACTGAAGTTCTGATGCGTGGCCACAGCCATGAAGTAGTGAATTTGCCGCAGTTCCATTCCGAGAATCCCATGGCTATAGGTTTAAGCTATGGATTGTATGTAAACAATATATTAGACGAATGCATCTTAGAGCCCTTATGGTCTGAGGTCAACACGGGTGTTGCCGGTTGGATTCACGGTCCATGGGGGAACGGGAGGCAGGCACCTGACAGGTCATAGGAGGGAAGCGATGTCGGCAAGGAACTATTGTGGAATCGGACTGGTGGTGTTGGGCGTTGCGGGACTGCTCGGCGGCTGCGCGGACACCGGTGGGGTGAAGGGCTCAGCACCGTCAATGGCCGGTGCAACGGCGACGAAGTCGTTGTATGAACGCCTCGGGGGCAAGCCGGCCATTGCTGCGGTCGTCGACCAATTTGTGGCGAACGTTGCCGCGGATGGGCGCATCAACAACCGGTTTGCCAGCACGGATATTCCCAAGCTGAAGGGGCATCTCGTCGATCAGGTGTGCCAGGCCACCGGAGGCCCGTGCCAGTATCAGGGGCGGGATATGAAGCGCACCCATCTTGGCATGCAGATCAGCTCTGCGGACTTCGGGGCGTTGGTCCAGGATCTCGTGGCGGCGCTGGATGCCTTTCATGTGCCGGCCGGTGAGAAGAGTGAGCTGTTGGGGATGCTTGGGTCGATGAAGGGCGACATCGTCGAATTGCCGTAAGGGGCCATGCGAGGACCGGCCTGAGGGTCGGTCCTCGCACGGCGGCGGGGAGCCGCTCAGCGAGTCTGATTCACATCCACGAGTGCAGCGGCGAGTCGACGGAGGCGTTGAAAGTAGCCTAGGCTGTCACCGGACAGGTCTTCCAGGAGCCCATCGAGGTCCGCAACGCAGTCCTGAAGAATGGCGAGACGCTGGTGATCCATTTCCGGTTGCCCGTCCAGGTAAAATACCGCGCACCCCCCGATGACTGTATCCAAGGTCATCAGTTGCCCTTCGTTCGGGCTGGAAAAGTCGGGCCAGCCCTCGCGGCTGTGTTCTTCCCAGAGTGTGGCGATGGATGGAGTGCTCATAGCAGTATGACAGGTACCGTTCGTTCGTCGCGAGTGGTTATGGGTGCAACAACCCTAACGCATGCAGGAGCAGGACGGCAAGCGTGCAGAGCCAGAGTGCAAAAAATCGGTAGTCCACGGCTTCGCGCGCAAAGCACCAGGTTAAGACAGACGTCCGCCAGGAGGCAGGGCCCCATGTCAGGAAGCACCCCTTGATGACCATGGCTACCCCGGTCATCCACGAGAGCGGTTGATACGGCAGCGAAGTCGACCAGAGGAGCAGGGTGAGCCCAAGGGCAATGCCGATGGTTTGCCATCGGAGCATCTGCGGGTTCTCTGCCAGCGAGTCCTGGAGTCGCCGCATCACTATGAGGGGAGCAATCAAGAGGGCAAGGCCGTCGGCCATCCAGATTCCGGCGATGGCCGCAAGGATGTATCGTGTCATCGTACGGGCAGCGAATCCGGCCGTGCGACCATCATGGGTAGAGTCCGCGTTGGAGATGGGCTTGCGCGACCTTATCGATGCCTGACATCAAGGCCGCCATGCGCATCGTCGTCCGTCGCTGAACCGAGAACTGGAGAGTGCGATGAAACGCGCTGGTGATGATGTCCTGGAGCCGATCCTGAATGTCCTTCGCTTTCCAGAAGAACCGTTGCACATCCTGCACCCATTCAAAATACGAAACGATGACCCCGCCTGAATTCGCCAGAATGTCCGGGATGATGAAGATGCCTTTGTCGGTCAGGATACGATCGGCTTCCAGCGTAGTCGGGCCATTGGCGCCCTCCGCCAGAATCCGGCAACGCAATTTGCCCGCGTTGGCACCGGTGATTTGCTCTGAAAGGGCGGCGGGAATCAGGACGGTGCAGTCCAATTGCAGCAGGTCCTCGTTGGTGATCGGCTCTCCGAGCTTGCTCTCGCTCAGTGGCTCCTGTTTCTCGCGATAACGGCGGAGGAGCTCCGGAATGTCCAAGCCCTTGGGGTTGTAGAGGCCTCCGCTTACGTCGCTCACGGCCACGATCCGTGCTCCTGCGTGTTGCATGATCAGGGCGGTGTGAGAACCGACGTTGCCGAACCCTTGGATCGCAACGGTGGCCTGGCTGACATCCAATTTCAGGTGCCGTAGGGCTTCGAGGGTGACATACACGACCCCGCGGCCTGTGGCTTCTTCCCTGCCGAGGCTGCCGCCGATGGAGAGCGGTTTGCCCGTGACCACGCCTTGCACCGCATACCCGACCTGCTGGCTGTAGGTGTCCATAATCCACGCCATCACCTGTTGATCCGTGCCCACGTCCGGCGCAGGCACGTCTTTATCCGGGCCGATCAAGGGGAAAATCTCCGCGGCATACCGGCGTGTCAGGCGTTGAAGTTCACCTCGGCTCAACTGTTTCGGATCCACCTTGACGCCGCCTTTCGCCCCGCCGTAAGGGAGGTCGGCGAGCGCGCATTTCCACGTCATCCACATGGAAAGGGCGGCGACTTCTCCCAAGCAGACTCCGGGATGATAGCGGATGCCGCCTTTGGACGGGCCTCTGGCCGTATCGTGCTGGACGCGATAACCGGTGAAGACCTCGACTCGGCCATCATCCATCCGTACGGGCACACTCACGATCAGCGACCGCTGCGGCAGTTTGAGCCGCTCGCGCAGGTTGGTATCCAGGTGCATCGCTTCGGCCGCCTCATTGAATTGGGCGACGGCCAGGCGGAACGTGTGGGTATCTAGTTCAGTCATGAAGGCGCTCCTTGGCAATGAATGACGCAGCGATGGGCGCGGGGCCGAGGTCGTCGGGCGGTTCTCCGAGCATCTCGATGGAGTCAGCCCCCAAGGTGTCAACCCAGGTCAGATGAAACCGTTCGGCAAAGTGGGCGGCAATGTGCTGTTGGACGGCGGCCATCTCGGGTGCGCAGCCCAAGAGGGCGGCCATCGACGTGACACGGCACCCGGCGATGCCGCAGGGAATGATGGACGAGAACGGCGCGAGATCCAGACTGACATTCAGTGCAAATCCGTGCATGGTGACGCCCTGCGAGATCCGCACGCCGATGGACGCAATCTTGAGCGGCTGGTCGTCACCGACCCACACACCGGGTAACCCTTCGCGTCGCCGACCCTGGATTGCCCACTCACCCAAGGTTGCGATCAACACGTCCTCCAGGCGGCGGACATAGGCTTTCGGTCCTGCGCAATAGTCTGTCAGGCGGAGAATAGGGTAACCGACTGCCTGCCCCGGTCCGTGGTAGGTGATCGACCCACCCCGCTCAGTTCGCACGACCGGAATGCCGGTCTGCTGCATCAGTTGATCACCTGCCGGCCAATGATGGTCCTGAGTCGTGCGCCCAACGGTATAGACGGGTGGATGCTCAACAAGGAGCAGCATGTCTCGGCATCGATCCGCCGCCCGAGCCGCATGGTAAGTCCGCTGTAGTTGCCAGGCCCGTTCATAGAGGAGCGGGGCGCAGCAGAGCAAGGTTGCGGGCCGCGCGGGCTCAAGCGAGTCGTGTGTCTCCGACATGGGGCCTGAACCACCGACCGATTCCGTTTGGCTAGGGTGGTGACGCGTCATAGGGTTATGGTCGAGGCTGGCTGGGGCGTGACACCGTGATGGTGGCTGTCCCAGATTTGCCTTGTGCGGAGATTTGAAACGCCATGTGCTCATTGGCATGGGCGACGGCATGCCAGAAATCACCCATGTTGTACAGCGGTCGATTATCGATAGCTGTGACTACGTCGCCGGACTGCAGGCCGGCTTGTCCTGCCGGCTTGGACGGATCGACCTGTACGGCGAGGATTCCCCGATCACTTTCCAGATCGAAGCTGGCGGCAATGCTGGGAGTGATGGTGATCGGGACCAGGCCCAGGTCAGGCCGCGACACAGATCCGCGGGCCATCATCGAGTCAAGATGCGGGGTCACAGCCTCAATGGCGATGGCATAACTGATGGCTTGGGCCGATGGCGCGATGGCGACGTTGATTCCGACGACCTGGCCGAAGCGGTCGACCAGCGGGCCGCCGCTATTGCCGGGGTTGATTGCTGCGTCGGTCTGAAGGAGATCGTAGAGTGTCTCGCCCTCCGGCGTGAGAACCGAACGATCGAGGGCACTGAGCACGCCCACCGTGACGGTGGAACCGCCTTTCAGGGCCAGCGGGTTGCCGATGGCGATGACGGTTTCCCCGATGTCGAAATTTGTCCGGTGGCTGAACTCCGCCGGGACCAAATCCGGGGCGGTGATACGCACGAGCGCAAGATCCAGCAGAAAGTCGCGGGCGACGACCCGCCCGGGCGTGAGCCGACCTGTCGACAAGCCGACGACTACGCTGGTCACGCCTTGCACCAAGTGATTGTTGGTGAGGATGTATCCGTTCGCGTCCAGAATGACGCCGGAACCGGATCCCGATGGCGCGCCATGCTGTGAGCCCGATGGCATCCCTCGGGTCAGGACTGTCACGACGGAAGGCCGGACTTTGGTCACGACGGCTGGAACGGATAGTTCGGTGAGTGGGGTATCGCTGCCTGGACGGTCTGCGCCATAGGCGCTGCTGTTCAAGAGGATGAGGCAGAATACAAGGAGGCTCCAGATTCGCCGACCCTTCCTGTGTGACAGGAAGGCCGCATCACGACTATAGGCATCTGTCACCATAGGGGCCCGCCGTCCTCCATCACCGCATTCTCTCACAATGGACGGCATGGCGAAAGCGGACAGAACACAGCACGGGCGAGGCAACTGCCTCGCCCGTTGCATCAACCTCGCTTCTCCGGTTCAAGGAGAATTATTTCAGCGCCGCGAACATTTCCTTCACCACCGGGCTCTTGAGCTTCTTCAGCGCCTTGGCCTCGATCTGTCGAATTCGCTCACGCGTGACCGACAGTTGCTGCCCGACTTGCTCCAACGTCCGCGCCTGATCCTGGCCGATGCCGAACCGGAGTCGGATGACGGTCTGCTCCCTTGGGGTCAGCGTGCCAAGAATACGGTCCATCTCACGGGTCATTTCCGTGCGGTTCACATGAGCGTCCGGCGGTACTGCCTGCTGATCCGGAAGCAATTCGCCGAGTTCCGTCCCGCCATCACCGACCTGGTGCTCCAATGCGACCGGTTCCTGGAAGGCTTGGATGGTTTCCTGCAGCCGGTCAGGGCGCATCCGCATGGACAGCGCGACTTCCTCGAGCCGAGGTTGACGCCCTAATTGCTGCACCAGCCGTCGGGAAGCCCTCAGAATCCGGTTCGACGCTTCCGTCTGGTGCACAGGAATTCTAATCGTCCGGGCCTGGTCGGCCAGGGCGCGAGTGATCCCCTGTCGAATCCACCAGGTTGCATACGTACTGAACTTAAATCCTTTGCGGTGTTGGTAGCGCTCGGCAGCCTTCATCAGCCCGATGTTGCCCTCCTGGACGAGATCGAGCAAGGTGAGGCCTCGGCCGGTGTAATGTTTAGCGACATTGACCACTAGACGAAGATTGCAGCGGACCAACTCATCTTTTGCGGTCTCCAGGGTGACACGCGAGGTGCGCAACTGGGTGAGACAACTCTGTAGGTCCTTACGCACGGCCACCGGTACCTTGGTGCCGATCGTGGTATCGCCTTGCAACTGCGTCAGTGCCTCTTCGGCCTCATTGAGTGCCGTGGCCGAGAGGCCGCTCAGCCGGCGTATGGTCTGGAGCGTCTGCAGATGTGCGGTGACCTGTTCGGTTCTCTTCAGGCGACCGCAGAGTTTGGCAGCCTGCTGGAGCACCTGGCGAATCTGCCTGGTGCCGAGGTCCAGCTGTTTGGCCAAGGCAATCTCTTCCTCCCGCTCCAAGAGCCCCCGCTCGCCGAACGAACGGAAATACAGGGATTCCAGCAGAAACGGGGAGGCCGCTGAACGGGCAGGCTGCTCAGGAGCCTGGGCTTCGGGGTCCACATCGGCCTGGTCATCCTGGGCGATGGTATCCAGCAACGTGCTGGCTTCAGGATCATCAGCGTCCGGGTCGACCGGCACTGCCACAGACGGCTCTGTATCGTCGTGAATGACCGATGCGTCTTTCATTATCGTCACCCCTCTTCCCCACAATTGGGGAGGTTGGTTAGCGGTCTATGAGAGAAACACATGCGTGCACTACTACGTTAGAGACCAGAGGGCGCAATAAGGATTCGACCGGGTGTAGGTCCCTCAGCGCTCCTCCTGGTACTACGGACGCAGGCAGTGCATGGATTTGCCACTCTAGGGAGATAGGGACCATCGCCGAACTGTCAAGTGGAGCAGGGCTGGATATTCGGTCGTGGCGGTTTGGTTGAAAACCCGTCGGCAGTCCCATAGAATGCCCTCCCATGTCACAACTGCAAAACGGCGAACGCATACATCTGGTGGATAAGAAGGGGCGGCAGTACGCCCTGACGTTAAAAGCCGGCGACACCTATCACTTCAGTGGCGAAACCATCCCGCACGATGAGTTGATCGGGAAGCCTGACGGCTCGATCGTGACCCTCTCGAAAGGGAAACGGTTTCTCGCCTTACGGCCGACCTTCGGTGAGTACGTCCTCAAGATGCCCCGTGGGGCGCAGGTGCTGTATCCCAAAGATCTCTCGTTGATTCCGATGTGGGCGGATGTTTATCCAGGGGCGCGGGTCTTCGAGGCCGGGACCGGATCGGGTGCTCTCACCATGGCCCTGCTGCGCGCGGTTGGTCCGACGGGACTGGTCGTGACCTATGAGGCGAGGGAAGATTTTGGCCGTACCGCCCTGACGAATATTGAACGGTACATGGGGGCGGTCCCCACGTTGATGCCGTTCAGGAAGAATGCCTACGAGGGGATCGATATCCTTGAAGACGGGCGCCCATTCGACCGGCTGGTGCTGGATTTGCCCGAGCCCTGGCAGGTGGTGCCCCATGCGGCCAAGGTGCTGCGCTCCGGCGGAATCTATTTGAGCTTTGTGCCTACGGTGCCGCAAGTGATGCAGACCGTTGAGGCGCTGGAACGCACGTCGGTATTCGGCATGATCGAAACGTTTGAGACCTTGTTGCGAACCTGGTCGATCCAGGGGCGAAGTGTTCGGCCTGACCATCGGATGGTCGCCCATTCGGGGTTTCTGACCGTCGCGCGAAAGGTCCAAGAAGGGTGGTGGACGCGCCCTCACCGGACGGGTGAGACGGAGGCTGCCGTGGAACAAGACCAAGATGAGCGCGAGGGGGAGGACGCAACGGCATGAATCGGTTACAGGGAAAAGTGGCCATCATCACCGGAGGCAACGCAGGGATCGGGGAAGCCATCGCCAAGTTGTTTGCGGATGAAGGGGCGCAGGTCGTCGTGACCGGCCGTCGAAAAGAAGAACTCGACCGGGTCGTGAAGGGGATCGGGGTGAACGGGGGCCGGGCCCTGGCCGTGGCCGGGTCCGTCACGGATGAAGCGCATGTGCGTGAGGTGGTCGCGCAGGCCACGCGCACCTTCGGCAAATTGCATATCGTAGTGAACAATGCCGGGATCGGCGATTTCGGCAAGCGACTCCACGAAATAGATGATGCTACGTGGGCAAACGTTCTGGACATCAATCTCACGGGTGTGTTTCGCATGACGCGAGCCGCGATTCCCGAGCTGATCAAGAACGGCGGCGGGTCGATCGTCAACATTTCCACGGTTGCCAGTCTGGTCGGACTTCGCGGGTTGTCAGCCTATGCCGCGTCCAAGGGCGGGCTGGATGCGCTGACCCGGTCCCTGGCCGTCGACTATGCGCAAGACAACATTCGGTGTAATTCGGTCAATCCCGGGTTGGTCGACACGCCGATGGCCGCGCCCTTAATGGCGGACCCTGCCAGTTTGGAACCCATCATGGCGCAGTATGCCATCCGGCGGCCCGGCAAGCCGGAGGAAATCGCCAAGATGGTGCTGTACCTGGCTTCCGATGAGGCGACCTGGGTGACCGGCCAGACCTTCCCGATCGACGGAGGCATGACCATCAGCAAAGGATAGGTAGCAGTCTCTCGCGTTGCCCGGCGTCGGACTAATCGCGTAGCAAGCAGGATCATTCGCGTATGGACATCACACCTCATACCCAATGGTGCGGCATTCTCGGAAATCCGGTGGAGCATTCCCTCTCGCCGGCGATTCACAATGCGGCGTTTCAAAAACTGGGGCTCGACCTCGTCTATCTGGCGTTTCGCGTGGAAGTGCTCGGCGATGCGATTAAAGGCATCCGAGCTTTGGGAAACGCGCGTGGATTTAGTGTGACGATCCCGCACAAGGTGGCGGCGATTCCGTTCCTGGACGAGGTGGAACCGACGGCCAAGCACATCGGGGCGATCAATACCATCGTGGTCGAGGATGGGCGGCTCAAGGGCTACAACACGGACGCGTCCGGCGCCCTACGCGCCTTGAAGGAAGGCGGCGCCCTGCTGGATGGTCATCGGGTGTTGATTCTCGGTTCCGGCGGCGCGGCGCGGGCCATCGCCTTCGCGTTGGCCACCGGGAGCAACATCGCCGGTCTCACGATCCTCGGGATCGAAGAGGGGGAACGGCAGCGATTGGTGCGCGATCTGCGGGACAAAACCGGCGTGCCGATCGAGGACGGCCCGCTGAGCTTGGACATGCTCCGCAATTGGGTGCCTCATGTTCGCACCCTGATTCATTGTACGCCGGTCGGCATGTCACCAAAAGTCGATGAATCGTGCGTGCCGGCCAATCTGTTCAGGCCGGAACTCACGGTGATGGATATCGTCTACAATCCGCGCGAAACCAAGCTGCTCCAGGAAGCGAAGGCCGGCGGGTGCCGGACGATTTCAGGGCTGGAGATGTTTCTCAATCAGGCCGTGATGCAATTTGAGCTGTGGACGAAACAGCCGGCCCCTGTCGACATCATGCGGCATGTGCTGGAGGCGCGCTTTGTCTAGCAGGGTGGCACAACTTTCCCCCGTCGATGCCGCGGAGGATCTTGCCTATCCGGTGGGCAGCCTCGCATGAACCTCGTCTTGATCGGCTATCGTGGAACCGGCAAGAGCACAGTCGGCAAACTGTTGGCACGGAAACTCGGACGTACCGTGGTCTCGACGGATGCTGAGATCGTCAGGCGAGCCAATCTCTCCATTCCTGAGATCGTGAAACAGTTCGGCTGGGATCACTTTCGCGATCTCGAATCGGCGGTGTGCCGTGATGTCGCCGCGCAGGATCAGCTGATCATCGATACCGGAGGTGGTGCTATCTTGCGGCCAGAGAACGTGGAAGCGTTGCGGAAGACCGGAACATTGATCTGGTTGACCGCGACCGTTGAGACCATCACCCGCCGGATCGGCGGCGATACACAGCGACCCTCGCTGACCGGGACAAAGTCGTTCACCGAAGAAATCCGTGACGTGTTGAGCGAGCGAACTCCGAAGTACCAGGCCGCCGCCACCCATGTGGTGCCGACGGATGGTGTCTCCACGGCGCAGGTCGTCGATCGGATTCTCCAATTGACAGCCGGCCAGTCCGGTCGGTGAATCTCGCATCACGTCTCGGTACCAAGGGGCTTCGCGCGGTCCTGCCTTTCTTGACATCCCTGCAGTAACATGGTTCTTATACCGGCGCGCGCCCGTAGCTCAATTGGATAGAGCATCGGACTTCGGATCCGAGGGTTGGGGGTTCAAGTCCCTCCGGGCGCACCAACGGTTCCACGTCACCGTGATAACGTCTCCACCTTCCTGAATTCTTAGGCTCTGGCTACATCACGATTGCTGCCTGCCGCCTTGAGTTGTGGACAGGCCAGGTGCGTCTCAGTACTCCTGCATCTCCCCCACACCGTCGGAATCCCTTGAAATTGAAGCGAATCTGCCTCCAATCCTCGGCCGTCCCACTCGGCACGTCCAGCGTAACCGCATAGAATACATTGATGTTTTTGAGGTTGCCTCGCTGAAACCTGTGTAAATCGAGGCCGGTGCTATAGTTGTTACGTACAGCACAGGTTCCACCCCCTCCAAGGAGCAAGGTTCATGAAGTACCGTGGCGCGTCGCAGCTGATGTTGGGCGGAATGGCAATGGTTCTGTTAACGGCACCGGGCTGCAGCAACATGAAATGGTTCCAGTCCGGCTCGGAGGAGGCCTCCAATTCGGAGTCGTCCCTGTCGGCTTCCTCGGGCGCGGGGGGTGGGTATGGACGCGGGGAGGGCGGGCGTGACGGACAGTATCCCTCGCTCGGACGCCAACAGGACACGGCGTCACAGGACAGGGCTTCAGAGGCGGAAGGCGGCCGGTTGCGAGGGTTTTCTCCGCTGGTGAACGGCCAGATTGCCGGCGAAGAACGGTTGAGCCGGAACCCCATCGGCAATATGTTGATGTCGGCAGATATGGATGCGAAGTGGGCGGCCGAAATTCGGCGTGAAGAAGCGGCCGCGATGGAAGCCGGCCTCAAGGATGTGTTCTACGGGTATGACCGCTACAACGTATCGGAGAACGACGCCGTGGCCTCGTTGACCGTCAATGCCGACTGGCTCAAGGAGAATCCAAAGGCCCTCCTCAAGATCTCCGGGCACTGCGATGAACGCGGCACCCATGATTACAATCTCGTACTCGGCGAAAAACGCGCCAAGGCAGCCAGAAGCTTTTTGATCGACATGGGCGTCAGCGCAAAGCAGGTGGCGGTCGTGTCCTACGGCAAAGACCGTCCCTTCTGTGCCGACCATGACGAAGTGTGTTATCAGCAGAATCGGCGCGGCCATATGTTGCTGCGCAAATAGGCGAGAGTCTCCGGCGCCCGCCCGCGGGGCGCCGGGGCCAGGTTTCGGCGCGTCGGCTCCTTCCTCTACCACCTGCTTATCCCTCACATTGCTCATCGCACCATCTCTCCCGCTGCAGAGCGGCCCCTCGATCCCGATAGGCCTTGTGGCCCATTCCAGAAACGCCTTCCTGCTGGTTTTTTGACAGTTGTCTGGGTCGGTGAATCAGGTCCCGTTTTCCCGTCCTGCGACAGAGGGTGACAATACGCGG